>NZ_LYSP01000025.1:0-89647 GCF_001728945.1 Pseudomonas sp. ENNP23 | reverse complement strand
GATCAGGAACAATTCCTTGCGGGTCTGCTTGCGTTTACCGGCGTACTCGGCGTCGGCGAAGGTCATCTGCTTCATCGGGAAACTCGGCGAGTGGAATTCGGGCATTCTGCCAAAATCAGGAAGTCTTTTTCAGACCATCCCTAATCACCCATTAATCCAGCACACGCCGCACCACCCAAAACAGAAAAACCGTCGTTTTATAAAGCCTCAACGACCCCACAATCTTTTGAAGGATGGCGATTCGCTAATCCACTGCCCAAACTGCTGCCCCGGTCGCTCTATCAAGTAAAATGTCAAAACAGAAATCAAACAACCAATCAATAAAACCACAAAAAACAGCAACTCCACCCTTTCAGCCAACTCACGATAATTGAAAGATAAAAATGAAATTATCGGAACATGCGACAGATACAACCCATAACTAATCACCCCAAAAAAAAGCGCAAACCTATTTGCCAAAAAAAATCTAAACATGGTACTTTTTTGCGTACCGAAAACAAGCATAAAGAAAGTAACTACAACAATCATATTAAAGCCATCTCGAACCAACCTCCTCAGCAACTCCGGACTTACCAAATACGCCACAACTAAAGCAAAACAGGCAAGAAAAACAAAATTAGCAATGAAATTAGTCTTCGGCAGATGCGGCCTGAGCTTGTAAGCAGCTATACCAAGACAAAAGGTGTACAAATAGGGCCACGGACTCCAATTCCAGGCCAACAATGCATCATCAGAAGGCAGCGGCAGCTTCTCTGCAATGGCCACAGATTTGAAATTAATTTTGGCACTTAGTAGAACAAGCAAAAAAAACAAGATCTTTCTATTGCTAACCAACAACAACAAAGGAACCCAAAAATACCAGAAAACCTCAATAGATATTGACCACTCCACACCCAAAATAGTGTTTGTAACCCTATAATCAAAAACACTAAGAAAGCTCAAATGCATCAGCACGTTATAAAAATCAATTCCAACCGAAAAATGCTGCTGCCAGCCCACTGCAGAAACTGAAAAAACAATCGCAACCAGCAACCAAAAATAATAAAGAGGCGCCACACGCCAAAGTCTCTTATTTAAATAGCCAAAATACCCGGAGGAACTGTAATAGGATTGCGCCACACTAAACCCAGATATAACAAAAAAAGCCATGACGCCTGCTCGCCCGAGATCCACGAAAGCGTTGCCAATCTCACCAAAACTTCTTAACCCAGCACCCCCAGAGTGAACAAGCATTACCGCCAGCGCGGCAACTGCCCTCATCCCAGTTATGAAATCTGTATCACCATAAGATTTTTTTAGGGGAAACATTATAAGCGCTCCACGAGATCGAACATCCCCGCACTTCCAACGAAAACTCTAGTGCACCAAGAGACAGCCACCGCAAGCAAACACCAGCGAGAGAACGTCATTAACTCAAACAACCGATGAGACCGCTAGATCGCAGAACACCAAGAGCACTACTGCCGAATGACAGCTAAAGAGATATACCATTTAAGACGAGCCCATAAACGAAAAAGCAACCTCTTAAGGTTGCCTTCTAATTTCGCCACTCCTGCCCAAAAGTCTACCTCTGGAGAGATAAAGGAGTAGAGCCTTTACGAAAGGCTACCTAAATGGTGCGGACGGAGAGACTCGAACTCTCACACCTTGCGGCGCCAGAACCTAAATCTGGTGTGTCTACCAATTTCACCACGTCCGCATTCGACGCTAGAAACGAAAACGCCAGGCACTTGGCCTGGCGTCTTCGCAGAATATGGGGTGGACGATGGGAATCGAACCCACGACACCAGGAGCCACAATCCTGTGCTCTACCAACTGAGCTACGCCCACCATATTTCACTTTGCTTGCGCCAAGACTGCCAAATGGCACGCCCGGCAGGACTCGAACCTGCGACCATCCGCTTAGAAGGCGGATGCTCTATCCAGCTGAGCTACGGGCGCTCGATCATCTACCGGAGCAGACTCTTCGAAGCTTTCGGCTTCAGCAGAAGCCTTGAGACTTCTACGTTTGCCGTCTTACCCAGCTAGTGGCTGTGCTCGACAAGCGGGGCGCATGTTATAGCTGCCCCCACTACCCGTCAACAAAAAAATGAAAAAAATTTAGAAAGATAAAGGGGTTACGGGAAAATGCCCGGCAGCCGCCTTTGCCCCGCAGGCACGCCATGCGAGAATACGCGCCCTTTTTCGCTCCTTCCTAATGGTTAATCACGCGTCATGACCGCACAACTGATCGACGGCAAAACGATCGCCGCCCGCCTCCGCCAGCAGATAGCCCAGCGAGTAGCTGAACGCCGCCAGCAAGGACTGCGTATTCCCGGCCTGGCCGTGATCCTGGTGGGCAGCGATCCCGCCTCGCAAGTCTATGTCGCGCACAAGCGCAAGGACTGCGAGGAAGTCGGTTTCATTTCCCAGGCCCATGACCTGCCCGCCAGCACCCGCCAGGACGAACTGCTCGCCCTGATCGACCGCCTGAACCAGGACCCGGCCATCGACGGCATCCTGGTCCAGCTACCTCTGCCCGCGCACCTCGACGCCTCCCTGCTGCTGGAGCGCATCAGCCCGGACAAGGACGTGGACGGCTTCCACCCCTACAACATCGGCCGCCTCGCCCAGCGCATCCCGCTGCTGCGCCCCTGCACCCCGAAGGGCATCATGACCCTCCTGGAAAGCACCGGCGCAGACCTCTATGGCATGGACGCGGTGGTCGTCGGCGCCTCCAACATCGTCGGCCGCCCCATGGCCCTCGAACTGCTGCTCGCCGGCTGCACCGTCACCGTAACCCACCGTTTCACCAAGGACCTCGCCGGCCACGTCGGCCGTGCCGACCTGGTGGTGGTCGCCGCCGGTAAGCCCGGCCTGGTGAAAGGTGAATGGATCAAGGAAGGCGCGATCGTCATCGACGTCGGCATCAACCGCCAGGAAGACGGCAAGCTGGTCGGCGACGTCGAGTACGAGCCCGCCCTGCAGCGCGCCAGCTGGATCACCCCGGTCCCCGGCGGTGTTGGCCCCATGACACGTGCCTGCCTGCTGGAAAACACCCTGCACGCCGCCGAGCACCTGCACGACTGACGCGAGAGCAAGGCACCGAACGGCACCCCAGGGGTGCCGTTCTTCGTTTGGCACAAAGAAAGCTGACGAACGTCATTCCACCTCCACTTCCCGGCCTGCTAAAACGGAACCCGTACTGCTCCACCGCACCACCGAGACCATCCACGCATGCCCGGCCGCCCCGACGCCCCGCCAGCCCCCTACCCGCCCCAGCTCGACCAGCCGGTTCACCTCACCGCCGGCGAGCTCCAGGCCTCTCTCGACGCCACCATGGCCCAGCACAAGGGCGGCCCCGTCTGGCTGTTCGCCTACGGCTCGCTCATCTGGCGCCCGGAATGCCCCGCTGTAGAACGCAGCCGCGCGCGCATCCACGGCTACCACCGCGGCCTCTATCTGTGGTCGCAGATTCACCGGGGCACCCCCGATGCCCCCGGCCTCGTGCTCGGCCTCGATCGAGGCGGCTCCTGCTCCGGCTTCGCCTACCGCCTGCCTGACGAACACCTCGAACGCCACCTGTTCGCACTCTGGCAGCGGGAGATGCCCGATGCCGCCTACCAGCCGCGCTGGCTGGACTGTCGCCTCGAAGACGGCCGGCGCGTTCAGGCCCTCGGCTTCGTCCTGCGGCGCAACTTCGCCTGCTACGCCGGCGCCCTGCCGGATCACGTCCTCACCCAGGTCTTCGCCCGTGCCTGCGGCCATTACGGCACCACGCGCGACTACGTCGAGCAGACCGTCAACAGCCTGCGCGCCCACACCATGCCCGATCGCCGCCTGGAGTCCGCCCTCCTGCGCTGCAGTAAGCAATCTCACCTAGATTTCGACTGACCAATCGCTATGCACGCAAATCTATAGCGATCGACGCAGCGCTCGAATAACCTGCTCCAGCCCGCGCCATTGCTGGCAAGAACCGCTCGAGCGAATACCCGATGCGTTCCGTCGTGGCTGCCGTTATAAAAACAACCTCTTCACCACACGCACCCCACCTCCTGGCCCTGGGCGCCCTTGGCGCCGCCTTCCCCCCGCGAGCGCCTGTACCTCATCGCCTTCATCGAGCACGCCGGCCAGCGTGGGTCCTCCGACACTGCCCAGGTCCCGCCCTCCACCCGTTCGACCTCAGGACCAGCCTCGCGGCGGCCTCTTTTTGCCACCCCGTCAACGCACCTCCACAGGCTCCGCCGCAGCCCGCTTGCGCACATCCAGCACGTACTCCCGCTCGGCCAGCGACTCCCCGAGAAATGCCTTGAGCGTCGGCCCGCGCCGGAGCAAGCGCGGCCCCAGGAAGAATTCCGCCACCTCGTGGAACCAGACCCGCCTGCCGATGCGCGTGTACCAGCGCATGGCGTGGCGCACCTCGGCATCCCGGTGGAACAGCACCCGCCAGAGCGCCTTCGGCCGGGCCTGCATCCCCAGCTCGATCAGCTTGAACCAGAGGAACACCCGCCACGCCGGCACCTGCTGCACCGCCAGCACCTGGTGCTTGTAGTCCCAGCGGCGGGTGTCGGCCTGGATCACCTCCCGCGTCTCGGCCAGCGCGTAGAACGGCGTCCAGCGGTGCGGCGTGACGTACAGCAGCTGGATCTGGTCCGGGTCGTAGCGCAGCAGGTGGCGGAACGAGCGCCAGTAGTCGCCGTCCCGCTCCTCCTGGAACCCCACCACATAGGTCGCCATCGACACGATGCCGTGCTGGCGCAACAGGCGTATCGCCTGCTGGTCCTCCTTGGGCGTCGCGCCCTTGCGGATGGCCTTCAGGGTCGCCTCGTCGTAGCTCTCGATCCCCAGCAGAAAGCGGATCACCCCCGCCTGGCGATACAGGTGGAGGATGTCCGCATCGCGCACGATATCCCCGGCACGGGTGGACCCCACCAGCAACAACGGCACCTGCTCGGCGATCAGCGCTTCGAGAAAGGCCCGCCAGGCCTTGCGTGAGCCGGTGGGCAGCTCGTCGGCGAAGTTCACCAGCTCCACCCCCTTCTCCCGGTGCAGCCAGGCCAGCTCACGGGCCAGCCGCACCGGATCGCGATGGCGCCAGCGCGTCCAGAAGCCCCGCTGCCCGCAGTAGTTGCACAGGTGCGGGCACCCCCGGGAAAACTGCACCACCACCGCCCGCTTGCCACCCCAGTAGCTGTAGTCCGCGTGGTCGATCAGCTCCCAGCCCACCCGGTAGTCATCCAGGTTGCGCAGTATCGGCGCATCCGCCGTAGCCTGTGGCACCCCGGCTACTCGCAGGGCGATACCCGGCACCGTATCCAGAGGCTGCTCAGCCGCTAGGGCCTGCATCAGCGACAGCGCCGTCTGCTCGCCCTCACCGCGCACGATCAGGTCGATCGCCTCCACCTCCCGGAGGATCTCGTCCCAGTGATAGGTCGGGTGCACCCCGCCATAGACGATGCGCAGCCCCGGCAGCACTGCCTTCAGCGCCCGGCAGATCGCCACCACCGTCACGTGGGCCGAACTGGAGCCGGAGTGCCCCAGCATCACCACCGCCGGCGCCAGGTCCACCACTCGCGCGACGATGGCAGGCAGCGCCAGCCCCTCGCGGTCGGCATCCAGCAGGCGCACGGCAAAGCCCGCGTCCAGCAACGGGCCGCCCACGCTGAGCAGGCCGAGGGGCGGCAGATGCTCGCGGGGCATGCGGCTGCCGATGGCGGTGTGGGGCGGGTTGAGCAGCAGTACATCCATGGGAACACCCAGCGTCGGAAGAAGATGCGGGTGTTATCGCGCGCGCCTGTGAACGGCGCAGGGAGGTGGTGTGGGCATTGCGTGGCGATTGTGTGGAGGCCGGACGCGGGGCGCGTCCGGCCCGGTGGATCAGGCGAAGACGAAGTACTTGCGCACCGTCTCCACCACCTCCCAGGTGCCCTTCAGGCCGGGCTCGATGACGAACACATCACCGGCCCGCAGGTGCACCGGCGCCTCCCCTTCCGGCGTGATGATGCAGTAGCCATCGAGGAAGTGGCAGTACTCCCACTTCTCGTAGTTCACCTCGAACTTGCCGGGGGTGCAGATCCAGGTGCCCATGATCTTGCTGCCATCGGCAGAGGTGTAGGCGTTCAGGTTCACGGTGTGCGGGTCGCCGCCGATGCGCTTCCACTTGGTGGCGTCGAGCACGGGCGTCGGGCAGGTTTCACGCAGGACAGTGATGAAATCGGACATGAGCACTCCAGGCAGTGGGGAATCGAATGTCCACCCTAGGGCCCCCGCCCCCTGTCGGCTTGTCTGATACCGCCCCCCGCCTGTCCAGAAGCGCAGCCGTCAGAGGAACATGCCACCCGAGGCCTCGATCCGCTGGCCGGTGATCCAGCCCGCCTCGTCCGCCAGCAGCAAGGCGACCGCCTGGCCGATGTCGTCCGGCAGGCCGACCCGCCCCAGTGCGGTGTTGGAAGCCACGAAGGCATTCACCTCGGCGTTGTCGCGCACCACCCCGCCGCCGAAGTCCGTCTCGATGGCGCCCGGCGCCAGCACATTCACACGGATGCCACGCGGCCCCAGCTCCCGGGCCAGGTAGCGGGTCCAGACCTCCACGCCACCCTTCATCGCCGCGTAGGCGCCGTACCCCGGCAGGCAGAAGCGGGCCAGGCCGGTGGACAGGTTGAGGATGCGCCCACCGTCGGCAATCAGCGGCAGCAGGTGCTGAGTGAGGAAGAACGGCCCTTTCAACTGGATGCTCAGCAACTGGTCGAACTGCGCCTCGGTGGTCTCCGCGCAGGGGGCGTGGATGCCAATGCCGGCGTTGTTCACCAACGCATACAGGCGCGCCCCGTCAAAGCGCTGCTCCAGGCATTCGGCCACCTGGCGGGCGAACGCGGGGAAGCCGGACACAGCCCCCACATCCAACTGCAGCATCTCGGCCCGCCCACCCAGGCGCGCCACTTCATCGGCAACGGCCTGGGCCTCGTCCTGGCGCGAATGGTAGGTACCGATCAGGTCGAAGCCCCGTGTGGCGAGTTGCAGAGCCGCGTTGCGGCCCAGGCCGCGGCTGGCGCCAGTGATGAGCACGATCTTGCGAGTCATGGTGAAGTCCTCCGGTGGGTGGAAAGGACTCCAGGCTATTGTTCGCGATTGATCCGATAAATACCGCAAAACCGCACATACTGATCGCCATCCACGAACAGAGAACACCGCCATGGACACCCTCGACCTGCTGCGCACTTTCATGCGCGTCACCGAACTGTCGAGCTTCACCCAGGCCAGCGCCAGCCTCGGCCTGCCCCGCTCCAGCGTCTCCGAACAGGTGCAGGCGCTGGAACAGCGGCTGGGCGTGCGCCTGCTGCAGCGCACCACGCGCCAGGTCCGCGCCACCCAGGACGGCCTCGCACTCTACGAACGCAGCCAGTCCTTGCTGGCCCAGGTAGACGATCTCGAAGGCATGTTCCGTGAAGGCGCCGCCGCCCTGGCCGGCCGTCTGCGGGTGGACCTGCCCAACCGCATCGCTCGTCAGTGGGTGATGCCACGCCTGGCCGAGTTCCTCCACGCCCACCCGGCCCTCGAAATGGAGCTGAGCTGCACCGACCGCCGCGTCGACCTGGTGCGGGAAGGCTTCGACTGCGTCCTGCGGGTGGGCGAACTGATGGACCCGAGCCTGATCGCCCGCACACTTGGCCAACTACCCCTGGTCAACTGCGCCAGCCCCGCCTACCTCGCCCGCCACGGCACGCCGCAGACAGCGGAAGACCTGGCCCGGCACCACCTGGTGCACTACCAGCCGGTGCTCGGCGCGCGACCGGCCGGCTTCGATTATCAGCAGGAAGGGTGCCTGGTGCGCCTGCCCATGGGCGGCTGCCTCACGGTGAACAGCACCGATGCCTACGAAGGCGCCTGCCTGGGCGGCCTCGGCATCATCCAGGCCCCGCGCCTGGGCCTGACCGAGCTGCTGGCCAGCGGCGAACTGGTGGAAGTGCTGCCACAACTGAGCGCCCCGCCGCTGCCGCTGAACCTGCTCTATGCCCACCGCCTGCAACCCCGGCGGGTACGTGCCTTCATGGACTGGCTCGACGGCCTGCTGGCACCCCATCTCGACGGCCGCGCACACCGTTCACCGGTTTAGGTTGTCGATTCTAGAGCACCTCCGCGAGTCTCCCGGGCACGGCATACAACCCCAACAACGCCGCGTCACGCCTGATCATCGACGGGGGCCCTGCCCCGGGAGGTTCCATGCGACTGCACTGTTTCCTGCTCGGCTGCGTCTGGACGGACGGCTACGAAACCGAAGTCGGCGCCGAGCCGATGCTCTGCCAGCGCTGCCAACGCTGTGGCAGCCACCGTTACGTCAAACGGGCCGATCCGCCTCATCTGGCGACAGCCGCAGGTGCCGAGCCAGCTCGTCGAACAACGTGACCACCGCCCGCAGCCCCCGGCACTCAGGCCGTGTCAGCAGCCACAGGGCGCTGCCGCAGCCCTCGGCCGGCAGGTCCAGCGGCTGCAGGCACTCATCCAGCAGGAAGCGCGGCAGCACCGCCACCCCCAGCCCGGCGCGGGCCAGCTCGGCCACCGAGAGCATGCTGTTGCAACGGTAGGCCGGCACCAGCGCCGGGAAGCGCTGGCGACGCCAGGCCACGCTGGCGTGGTCGGGCAGGAAGTCGTCCGGGGCGATCCAGGCCATCTGCGCCGGGTCGCTGCCGGCCTGGCTCGCCAGGTAGGCCGGGCTGGCACAGACCACGTAGGGCACCTCGCCCAGGCAGCGGCCCACCAGGTGCTGCGGCGGTGAGCGGGTCAGGCGCACGGCGATGTCGGCGTCGCGCCGGCTGAGGTTGGCGAAGTCGTTGGAGGTGGCCAGCTCCAGGCGCAACGCCGGATAGGCCGGCATGAAGCGCGCCAGCACCGGCAGCACCAGGCCCTGCAGCACCGTGTCCGTGCAGGTCAGCCGTACCGTCCCGCTGAGCACCTCGCGCCCCTGTTCCAGAGCCAGTTGCGCCACCTCCAGGGCCTGTTCCGCCCGCTCGGCCTGTTCCGCCAGCAGCCGCGCCGCCGCGCCGGGCACGTAGCCGCCACGCCCCTTCTGGAACAGTTCGCTGCCCAGGGCCTGCTCCAAACGGCGGATGGCACGGAATACCGTGGAGACGTCCACCCGCAGCAGTTCGGCGGCCCGCGCCAGGCTGCCGCCGCGCACCAGCGCGAGCACCAGTGCCAGGTCGTCCTGGGCCAGCCTGTATTGCATCGGTGCAATCTTCATCGGTACGAATGCCTATTCTGCGTGCTGAAACGCAAGAATATAGTCCGTCCTGCCTGACACAAGGCCCCTCGACAAGGATCGGACATGATCGGCACCGCCCCCCTGCACATCGCCCTGCTGGGCGAACACGACCCCGCCATCACCGCCCACCGCGCCATCCCCCTGGCACTGGAGGACGCCGCGGAGCGCCTCGGCATCCGCGTACGCGCCGAGTGGATCGGCACCCAGGGCCTGGAGCCCCGCCACCTCGCCGGCCATCACGGGCTCTGGTGCGTGCCCGGCAGCCCCTACGCCGACACCGAGGGCGCCCTGCGCGGCATCCGCCATGCGCGGGTCAGCGGGCTGCCGTTCCTCGGCACCTGCGGCGGCTTCCAGCACGCGGTGCTGGAACACGCCCGCAACGTGCTCGGCTGGGTGGAAGCGGCCCACGCCGAGACCGACCCAGACGCCGGCCTGGCGGTGGTCTCGCCGCTCAGTTGTGCCCTGGTGGAATGCATCGAGGCCATCCACCTGGCACCCGGCTCCCGGCTCGCCAGCGCCTACGGCAACGCCATGGCCTTCGAGGGCTACCACTGCCGCTATGGCGTCAACCCGGACCTTCAACCGGCCTTGCTGAGCGCCGGGCTCAGCGCTTCCGCACACGGCAGTGACGGTGCCCTGCGCGCGGTGGAACTGGATAGCCACCCGTTCTTCGTCGCCACCCTCTTCCAGCCCGAGCGCGCCGCCCTGGCCGAGCGGCCGGCGCCCCTGGTGCAGGCCTTCCTGCGGAGCTGCGCGGCATGAGCGCCGCCACGCCACGGGCACGGCTGCCCGAACCGCCCTACTACGTGGTGATGTTCATCTCGCAACGTACCGAGGGTGACGACGGCTACGTCGCCATGACCGAACACATGGCGGAGCGCGCGCGTCGGCAGCCGGGTTTCCTCGGGGTGGAGTCGGTACGGGATGCCCAGGGCCTGGGCATCACCCTTTCCTATTGGCGCAGCAAGGCGGACATCCTCGCCTGGAAGCAGAACGCGCCTCACCGCGAAGCCCAGGCCAAGGGGCGCACGCAGTGGTACAGCCGGTTCGAGGTGCGCGTCGCACGGGTGGAGCGCAGCTACGGCTTCGCGGCGGAAGGCCCGGCCCCGGCGTGATTGCGCTGGTAGGTCTCTGCCCCCATGGCGGATATCTGCCCCTCGATCAGTGCCTCGAACGGGTGCAGCAGCGCCTCGAAGCAGGTGGCGGGCTCCAGCAGCTCCAGCGCGCGGGTGATGGCCTCCAGGGTGGACAACGCACCGGGGCCCGGCGCCTTGCGCAGGCGATAGCGGGAGGGCTCGCCCTCGGGCAGCGTCACCCGGGGCATCGCGGCCAGCGCCGGGTTGAGGTGCAGCAGCTTGCGCGCCTTGCGCCAGGTGCCGTCAGGCACCACCAGCAGCAGCGGGCGGGGCGTACCCACCAGCCCCGCCGGCAGCACCCGGGCATCCTCGCCGGGGAACAGCAGCCGCGCGTCCACCTCGGGGTCGGCCAGGCGCGCCGGCAGTTCCGCGAATACCTCGCCTACCCACAGCTCCGCCTGCAACAGCCCGAGGGCAGCGAAGCGCGCGGTATTCAGGGCATGCCCGGCCTCGCTTGGGTGCTGCAACACGAGCACACGGGTGCGGCTGTCCAGCCGCGGGATCAGCGGGCACAGGCACAGGCGTTCGGGGCGTTGGCAACGGGGGCATTGGGGGCGTGACATGGGCGCGGATTCTGCCACAGCCGCAGGCGGGCTCCGAGCCCGGTGAGTGCCGTCCACTGGCACCCTGCGTGTGGAATCAGCGGTTGAAGCGTTCGGCCAGGCTGTGCAGGTACTCGGCCATGTGCTCCAGGTCCTGGCTGATCTGGGCCCCTTCCAGGGCCTGGTTGGTGCTGTTATCGGAAAGCTGGGCGATGCGGGTGATCTGCCGGCTGATGTCGTCCGCCACCTGGGTCTGCTCCTCGGCAGCGGCGGCCATCTGCTGGCTCATGCCGGTGATGCGCGTGACCGCACTGCTGATCCCCTCCAGCGCCTCGCGCACGGCCTCGACGCTGCCGACGCTGTCCCGGGAGATTTCCTGGCCACGGCTGGCGGTGACCACCGCACGGTCCGCACCGGAACGCAGGGAGGCGATGATCTGGTGGATCTGCTCGGTGGACTGGCGGGTGCGCGAGGCCAGCGAACGCACCTCGTCCGCCACCACCGCGAAGCCCCGGCCCTGCTCGCCGGCCCGTGCCGCTTCGATGGCCGCGTTCAGCGCCAGCAGGTTGGTCTGCTCGGCGATGGAGGTGATCACGTCGGCCACGCTGCCGATGGACTGGGTCGACTCCGCCAGCTCGTTCACCGCCTTGCCGATCTCGCTGACCGCGTTGGCCATGTGCTCCATCGCCTCCAGGCTCTCGCCGGCCAGGCTGCGGCCCTGCTGAGCCAGACGGTCGGCCTCCTCGGCGGCGTGGGCGGTGTTCTGCACGTTGGTGGAGACTTCCAGAATGGTGGCGGCCATCTCGTTGATGGCAGTGGCGGACTGGTCCGTCTCGCTGCGCTGCTGCTCCAGCAGGTCGGCACTGGAGGTGGCCAGCCGGGACGAATCCATCGCCCGCGTGCGCACACCGCTGGCGGCATCCTCCAGCCGGGTGAGCGCCGTCTGCAGGCGCGCCTCCTCGCTGATCATCGCCATGTCCAGCAGCGCCTGCTCACCCTTGTTGGTGGAGTAGGTCAACGCCACCAGGCCACTGGTGAAGGCCCTCGGGTGTTCCGCCAGGGTGCGGCGGATCGTCTGGCGCTTGTCGTAGCGCTGGTAAGCGGCAAGGGCAAACATGGTCACGGCCATCAACACCAGCAGCCACGGGCCGGTGACGATGTAGTGCCCACCCAGGACAATCGCCGTGGCCAGGATCAGCGGCCAGGAATGGAGGGTGTCGTAGGCCCAGTAGTCGTACCAGGGCACCGGCGACTTGCCCGCCCGCAGCCGCGCATAGAGGGCATCGGCACGGCGCACCTGGTCACGGGTCGGCACCGAGCGTACCGACTCGTACCCCACCACCTTGCCCCCCTCGTAGACCGGGGTGACGTAGGCGCTGACCCAGTAGAAATCGCCGTTCTTGGCGCGGTTCTTCACCAGCCCCATCCACGGCTTGCCCTGCTTGAGGGTGTCCCACATATGCCCGAACACCGCCGGCGGCATATCCGGGTGGCGCACGAGGTTGTGGGGTTGGCCAATCAGTTCCTCGCGGGAAAATCCACTGATTTCCACGAAGGCGTCGTTGCAGTAGGTGATCTTGCTGCTGAGATCGGTGGTAGAGATCAAGCGCTCGCTCGGAGAAAACGTGCGCTCACGCTGCGTCACGGGAAGGTTCTGGCGCATCGGTTGACGTCCCTGGTAGTTGGAACCCGGCGGGCTTTGCGGATCACCCTTGAATAGGGTCTAGCACAGTGATGGCGTGCCGCCAGAACCAACGTACGAATCTTTTGACGTGACTCAACACCTTCCGGGCGAAAGATGAACGAGCGGTCAACGCAAGTTCAGTTGGGCCCGCAGCAAGTCACGGAAGGTGACGATCAGGGGTTCCCGCGCCCGCCCACGGCGCAGGATCATCGAGAACGGCGCCTGGTAGCCGAAGGTCGCCGGCGAGAGTGCCCGCAGGCGCTGCTGGTCCACCCAGGGCTGAGCGTAGTGCTCGGGCAGGTAGCCGATGTAGGCGCCGGAGAGCACCAGAATCAGTTGCGCCTCCATGGACTCCACCGTCGCCGCGCTGTGCTTGAAGCCATGCCGCGCCAGCTCGGCCTGGCTCCAGTAGCCCCGGCCGACCATGCGCTGCTGGGTGATGACCTCTGCCGGGATGCGCCGGTCGCTGAACAATGGATGCCGGTCACTGCAGTACAACCAGTGCTGCTCGCGATACAGCGGCTGGTAGGTCAGACCGTTCATGCGCGTGGAAAAGGCGCCGATGGCCAGGTCCAGGCGGTTGTCCAGCACCCCCAGTTGCAGGTCGTAGGGGCTCATCACCGACAGGTGCAGGTGCACGCCGGGGTGTTCGCGGCTGTAGGCGCCGATCACCTCGGCCAGCGGCAACGCCGGGTCGCTGACGGTGGAGTCCAGGACCCCCAGGTTGAGCGTTCCGCGCAGTTCCCCCTTCAGCGAGGCCGAATAGCGCTCGAAGCTTTCCAGCTCGCCCAGCAGGCGCAGCGCCTCCTGGTGGAACAGCTCACCCTTGCTGGTCAGGCTGAAACCGCCCCGCCCCCGGTGGCACAGGGTGATGCCCAGGTGCGCCTCCAACTGGCTCATGTAGGTGCTGATGGCCGAGGTGGACAGGTTCAGCTCCTGCTGCGCGGCAGCGAAGCCCTGGTGGCGCACCACGGCCGCGAACACGCGCAGCAGCTTGAGGTCGGGAAGGGTGTTGGACATAGGGCTCCGGCAAAACTATCGACGACAGGGCTCCGTGGGAGCGAATTCATTCGCGATGCGGGCCACAGGCCCGCCAATCCGCCGCCAGGCGCCGCTTCGCGGCGTTTCGCGGATGAATCCGCTCCCACCACAACGGTGCTACTGCGTCAGATCGGCGCAGTCTACCCGTTGCGGATAGTTTAGAAATCCTTGAAGTGATTATTTGCCCGTGGGGATTCTTCCCGCGGCACCCGCTCACCAGAATCCGCCCCACGACAACCACAACAACCGTGAGGCCACCCCGTGGACAAGAAACTCCACCAGCCCCTGGGCGGCAATGAAATGCCCCGTTTCGGCGGCATCGCCACCATGCTTCGCCTTCCCCACATCCAGACCCCCGCCGAACTCGACGCCCTCGACGCCGCCTTCGTCGGCGTGCCGCTGGACATCGGCACCTCGCTGCGTTCCGGCACCCGCTTCGGCCCCCGCGAGATCCGCGCCGAGTCGGTGATGATCCGTCCCTACAACATGGCCACCGGTGCCGCCCCGTTCGACTCGCTGAACGTGGCCGACATCGGTGACGTCGCCATCAACACCTTCAACCTGCTGGACGCCGTGCGCATCATCGAGCAGGAATACGACCGCATCCTCGGCCACGGCATCCTGCCGCTGACCCTGGGCGGTGACCACACCATCACCCTGCCGATCCTGCGGGCCATCAGGAAGAAGCACGGCAAGGTGGGTCTGGTGCACATCGACGCCCACGCCGACGTCAACGACCACATGTTCGGCGAGAAGATCGCCCACGGCACCACCTTCCGCCGCGCGGTGGAGGAGGACCTGCTCGATTGCGACCGCGTGGTGCAGATCGGCCTGCGCGCCCAGGGCTACACCGCCGAGGACTTCAACTGGAGCCGCAAGCAGGGCTTCCGCGTGGTGCAGGCCGAAGAGTGCTGGCACAAGTCCCTCGAACCACTGATGGCCGAGGTGCGCGAGAAGGTCGGCGGCGGCCCGGTGTACCTGTCCTTCGACATCGACGGCATCGACCCGGCCTGGGCGCCCGGCACCGGCACCCCGGAGATCGGCGGCCTGACCACCATCCAGGCGATGGAGATCATCCGTGGCTGCCAGGGCCTGGACATCATCGGCTGCGACCTGGTGGAGGTCTCCCCGCCCTACGACACCACCGGCAACACCTCGCTGCTGGCGGCCAACCTGCTGTACGAGATGCTCTGCATCCTGCCCGGCGTGGAGCGTCGCTGACATGGACGCCCGCCGCCAGGTCCTGGAGGGCGGCGAAACCGCGGACAGCCCGGAGCGGAAGACCATCGTCTTCCGCCAAAAACAAGAAAACACCCCATGGCTCGCCTGCCATGAACGCCTGTCGGCCATGCCGGAGCATCTGCCCCCAACCTGACGCGCTCCCCGGGAGATGAACATGCATAACAACAACAATGAACACAGCCTGACGCACATCGACGTATTCGGGGTCGAGCAAGTCCCGGACCACAAGCACAACGCCGGACCGATCGATCTGTTCCGCATGATCTTCGGCAGCGCCAACACCTTCGCCCTCCCCCTTGCTCGGCAGCTTCCCCGTAGTCTTCGGCCTGTCCTTCCAGGCCGGTGTGTGGGCCATCCTGCCGGGCATCGTGGTCGGCTCGCCAAACGGCACCAACAACGCGGTCTTCTCCAGCGCCTACTCCGGCGTCCACGGGCGGATCGTCGGCAGGCTCCTTTCGCGGCCCAACCCGTTCCCCGAGCCGACCGAAATGTACGGCGCTGGGTGCGCAAGAAGCGCAGCGCCGCGCCCCTGCGAGCTGAGGCCGCCTGACCCTGAACCCACCGGGACCTGGACGGCCCCGATCCTTGCGATGAACGGACCGGCCACGCTGCAGCACCGCGCGGCTACGCACCTCCCCGGATGCCCGTCCGGACTACAACAATGAGAAAGAGAGAGCTGATCTTATGGCCCTGGATATCTTCGTCGTACTGCTCTACGTCGCCGGCATGCTGGCACTCGGCTGGTATGGCATGCGTCGCGCCAAGACCCGTGACGACTACCTGGTCGCCGGACGCAACCTCGGCCCGGGTTTCTACCTCGGCACCATGGCCGCCACCGTGCTCGGTGGCGCCTCCACCATCGGCACCGTGCGCCTGGGCTACGTCCACGGGATCTCCGGCTTCTGGCTCTGCGGCGCCATCGGCCTGGGCATCGTCGGGCTCAGCCTGTTCCTGGCCAAACCGCTGCTGAAACTGAAGATCTACACCGTCACCCAGGTACTGGAGCGCCGCTACACCCCGGCCGCCCGCCAATCCAGCGCCTTGATCATGCTGGTGTACGCGCTGATGATCGGTGCCACCTCCACCATCGCCATCGGCACCGTCATGCAGGTACTGTTCGGCCTGCCGTTCTGGATCGCCATCCTCGTCGGCGGCGGCGTGGTGGTGCTCTACTCCACCATCGGCGGCATGTGGTCGCTGACCCTCACCGACATCGTGCAGTTCCTGATCATGACCGTCGGCCTGGTATTCCTGCTGATGCCCATGTCCATCGCCGACGCTGGCGGCTGGAACGCCCTGGTGGAGAAGCTGCCGGCGCGCTACTTCGATTTCACCGCCATCGGCTGGGACACCATCGTCACCTACTTCCTGATCTACTTCTTCGGCATGTTCATCGGCCAGGACATCTGGCAGCGCGTGTTCACCGCCCGCAGCGAAGGTGTGGCCAAGGTGGCCGGCACGGCTGCCGGCCTCTACTGCGTGCTCTACGGCCTGGCCGGCGCCCTCATCGGCATGGCCGCCAAGGTGCTGCTGCCGGACCTGGAGAACGTCAACAACGCCTTCGCCAGCGTCGTCGAACACAGCCTGCCCAACGGCATCCGTGGCCTGGTGATCGCCGCCGCCCTGGCCGCGCTGATGTCCACCGCCAGCGCCGGCCTGCTGGCCGCCTCCACCACCATCACCCAGGACCTGCTGCCGCTGCTGCGCGGTGGCCGGACCAGCGGCAACGGCGACGTGCATGAAAACCGCATCGCCACCCTGCTGCTGGGCGTGGTCATGCTCGGCATCGCCCTGGTGGTGAGCGACGTCATCAGCGCCCTGACCGTGGCCTACAACCTGCTGGTGGGCGGCATGCTGGTTCCGCTGATCGGTGCCATCTACTGGAAGCGCGCCACCACCGCCGGCGCCATCGCCAGCATGAGCCTGGGCTTCCTCACCGTGCTGGGCTTCATGTTCAAGGACGGCCTGGACGCCAACACCCCGATCTACTACAGCCTTGCGGTCGGTCTGGTGAGCTTCGTGGTCATCAGCCTGGTGACACGTCGCCCGGCCAGCCACGCCAGCCTGGCCTGATCGTCGCGACGGGTCGCGGCCCACTCCCGCGCCCCTTCTGAGCCCGGCAGGCTTGCCTGCCGGGCTCGTTTCATACCCAGCCCAACAAGGAACCTGCCATGACCACCTGCGGTGAATTCCTCGTCAAGCAACTGCAAGCCTGGGGCGTCGACACCGTGTTCGGCATCCCCGGCGTGCACACCGTCGAGCTCTACCGTGGCCTGCCCGGCAGCGGCATACGCCACATCACTCCGCGCCACGAACAGGGCGCCGGCTTCATGGCCGACGGCTACGCCCGCGTCACCGGCAAGCCCGGTATGTGCTTCATCATCACCGGCCCGGGCATGACCAACATCCTCACCGCCATGGGCCAGGCCTACGCCGACTCCATCCCCATGCTGGTGATCTCCAGCGTCAACGAACGCCACCGCCTCGGCCTCGGCAACGGCTACCTGCACGAACTGCCGGACCAGCGCGGTCTGGTCGCCGGCGTCGCCGCCTTCAGCCACACCCTCATGAGCGTCGACGAACTGCCCGCCGTGCTGGCCCGCGCCTTCGCCGTGTTCGACGGCCAGCGTCCGCGCCCGGTGCACATCGAGCTGCCACTGGACATCATCACCGCCCCCGCCGACCACCTGGAGCTGCGCACCCGCGTGCGCCTGCCGCGTCCTGCCGCGCCCCTAGCACAGTTGCGCGAGGCCGCCCAACGCCTGCGCGCCGCCCAACGCCCGCTCCTGCTGCTGGGCGGCGGTTGCGTCGAAGCCCAGGTGGAGGCCCGCGCTCTGGCCACCGCCCTCGACGCCCCCACCGCGCAGACCATCAACGCCAAGGGCCTGCTTCCCGGCGACCACCCGCTGCTGCTGGGCAGCAACCAGTCCCTGGTGCCGGTACGCCAACTGGCTGCCGACGCCGACCTGGTGCTGGCCATCGGCACCGAGTTGGGCGAGACCGACTACGACGTGGTGTTCGACGGCGGCTTCCGCATCGGCGGCGAGCTGATCCGCATCGACATCGACGCCCAGCAACTGGTGCGCAACCACGCCCCGGCCATGGCCATCCACTGCGATGCCCGCCAGGCCATGCGCGTGCTGCTGGCCGAGCTGCCGCCGCGCCAGGCCGACGCCAACAGCCCCGGCGCCCGTCGCGCCGCCGAAGCCCGCGCACAACTGGCCGAAGGCTTCGCCGGCTGGGAGCACTACCGTCGGTTGTTCGACTGCATCCTCGAAGTGCTGCCCGACGCGCGCTTCGTCGGTGACTCGACCCAGACCGTCTACAGCGGCAACCACCTGGTGGAGCTGGACGGTGCCCGCCGCTGGTTCAACGCCTCCACCGGCTACGGCACCCTCGGCTACGGCCTGCCGGCGGCCATCGGCGCCAAGCTGGCCGAACCGGAGCGCCCGGTGATCAGCCTGATGGGCGACGGCGGCATCCAGTTCACCCTGCCGGAACTGGCCAGCGCCGTCGAAGCACGGGTCGGCGTCATCGTCCTGCTGTGGAACAACCAGGGTTACGGCGAGATCAAGCGCTACATGGAGCGCCGCGACATCACCCCGCTCGGCGTGGACATCCACACCCCGGACTTCATCGCCATCGCCCGCGGCTTCGGCTGCCAGGCCGAGAAAGCCCGCGACCACGCCCATCTGCAGGAGCTGCTGCGCAACGCCCCGGGGGACCGCCCGCTGATCATCGAAGTGGCCGAAGCCCCGCCCTTCGCCCCGTGAACCCGACCCCGTAGCCCGGGCCAGCACCCTGCCAGACCGTAGCCCGGACTTCAGTCCGGGACGCTTCAAACCCCAATCCCCAGGCTGAATCCCGGGCTACGCATCCAGGCCGGCAACCCGCAGACCGTAGCCCGGACTTCAGTCCGGGACGCTTCAACCCGAACCCCGGGCTGAAGCCCGGGCTACGCATCCAGGCCGGCAACCCACAGACCGTAGCCCGGACTTCAGTCCGGGACGCTTCAACCCCCAATCCCCGGGCTGAAGCCCGGGCTACGCATCCGGGCCGGCAACCCACAGACCGTAGCCCGGACTTCAGTCCGGGACGCTTCAACCCCCAATCCCCGGGCTGAAGCCCGGGCTACGCATCCGGGCCGGCAACCCGCAGACCGTAGCCCGGACTTCAGTCCGGGACGCTTCAGCCCGAACCCCTGGGCAGAAGCCCAGGCTACGCATCCAGGCCGGCAACCCACAGACCGTAGCCCGGACTTCAGTCCGGGACGCCTCAACCCGAACCCCTGGGCAGAAGCCCGGGCTACGGACCTGAAGTCGCCCCTGCAGGTGCGGTGGGGCGTTGCCAGGTATGCTGCCCCCACAACCACAACAAAGGAGCCTCCGATGAAAATCGTCAGCCGAGACCGCTGGTTCGAGGTGGAGCACCTCTACGACGGCATCAGCCTCATCAGCGAGCCCTACGTGCGGCCCTTCTACCGCTGCAACCTCTGGCACATCCAGGGGCGCGACCGCGACGTGCTGGTGGACTCCGGCTCCGGTCTGGTCAGCCTGCGCGAGCAACTGCCCTGGCTCACCCAGCGCCCGCTGCTGGCCGTGGCCAGCCACACCCATTTCGACCACATCGCCGGCCACCACGAGTTCGACGAACGCCTGGTGCACCCCGCCGAGGCCGACATCCTCGCCCGCCCCGACGGCGACAACACCCTGGCCCGCGCCTTCGTCGACGACGCCATGTTCGAGGCCCACCCCGACTGCCCGCTGTGCTACGCCGAGTACCGGGTCAAGGCCGCCCCGGCCACCCGGCTGATCGAGGAAGGCGACGTCCTCGACCTGGGCGACCGCGTGCTGGAAGTGCTGCACACCCCTGGCCATTCCCCCGGCGGCATCAGCCTCTGGGAGGCCCGCACCGGCACCCTGTTCAGCGGCGACATCATCTACGACGGCCCGCTGATCGAGGACGCCTACCACTCCAACCTCGACGACTACGCCCGCAGCCTGGCGCGTCTGCGCGAGCTGCCGGTGCGTACCGTGCACGGTGGCCACTTCCCCAGCTTCTCCGGCGAACGCCTGAATACGCTGATCGACGACTGGTTCGCGCAACACGACTGATCCTGCCCGGGCGCCGTCCCGGCGCCCGACCCGCCCTAGGCGGCCCGCCACGCCTGACTTATCCCTTATTTGAATAAGAATATTTATTCAAATTCCTTCACAGAATAAGACGCCTCCCCTAAAACGGCTCCGGCAGGCAACCTGTGTCCGCCGGGCAACAGCCGCTCCACTGCCCGCCAGGCAACAGCGCATCAACAGTTCGCTGGCCTGGCAGCAGCACCGCCCAGCGCTATTACCTGCCAACTCATTGATAAATAACGCTTTACCGAAGTGGAACGGGACTTGCTGACCCCCTGGCTCCCACAGCACGCCAAAGGAACACCAACCATGAGCACTGCCCTCAACGTCGTCGCCGTCTCCGGTGGAGCCTACCGCCCGTCCCGCACCCTGGTGCTTACCGAAGCCCTGGTCGCCGCCCTGGGCGAACGCCTGGAGTTCAACGCCCGCATCATCGAACTGGGCGACATCGCCCGCCCCGTCGGCGGCGCCCTGTCCCGCAAGGAACTGCCGGACGACGTGGACGCGCAACTGCGCGCCATCGAGCAGGCCGACCTGCTGGTGGTGGCCGCACCGGTGTACCGCGGCTCCTACCCCGGCCAGTTCAAGCACCTGTTCGACCTCATCGACCTGAACGCCCTGATCGACACCCCGGTGCTGCTGGCCGCCACCGGTGGCAGCGAACGCCACGCCCTGGTGCTGGATCACCAGCTGCGCCCGCTGTTCAGCTTCTTCCAGGCCCTGACCCTGCCCATCGGCGTCTACGCCAGCGAGGCCGACTTCCAGGACTACCGCATCACCAGCGCCCCGCTGCAGGCCCGCATCGACCTGGCCGCCGAACGCGCCGCCGACCTGCTGCACAGCACCGCCACCGGCAGCCGTCCGCTGCGCAAGATCGCCTGAGCCGGCGGGACGACACCATGAGCGCCCATCCGCAAACCACCGTTCTCGACCCGCTGCTGAGCGCCCGCCAGCTCGCCGCGCAGTTCGCCGAAAGCGCCGTCGAGCGCGACACCCGGGGCGGCACGCCCAAGGCCGAGCGCGACGCGCTGCGTGCCAGCGGCCTGCTGGGCCTGGCCATTCCCCGCCAGTACGGCGGCCTCGGCGCCAACTGGAGCGAGACCCTGGCCGTCACCCGCGAATTCGCCCGGGTCGACAGCTCCATCGCCCACGTGTTCGGCTTCCAGCACCTGATGCTCGCCACCGTGCGGCTGTTCTCGCGGCCCGAGCAATGGCAACCCTGGTTCGAACAGACCGCCCGCAAGCACTGGTTCTGGGGCAATGCCCTCAACCCCCTGGACACCCGCACCCTGGTCAAGCGCTTCGACGGCTGGTGCGAGTTCTCCGGCAAGAAGAGCTTCTGCTCCGGCGCCAGCGACTCCGAGATGCTGATCGCCTCCGCCGTCGACGAAGGCAACGGCGGCAAGCTGCTGATCGCCGCCATCCCCAGCGGGCGCACCGGCATTACCCTGCACGGCGACTGGGACAACATCGGCCAGCGCCAGACCGACAGCGGCAGCGCCACCTTCGAACGGGTGCGTGTGGAGCAGCACGAACTGCTGCTCGACCCGGGCCCACTGAGCACGCCGTTCGCCTGCCTGCGTCCGCTGATCGCCCAGTTGCACTTCGCCAACCTGTTCCTCGGCATTGCCGAAGGCGCCTTCGACGAGGCCCGTCAGTACACCCTGCACGAGAGCCACCCCTGGTTCCGCTCCAGCGCCCGCCACAGCGGCGAGGACCCATACGTCCTGCGCCACTACGGCGAATTCTGGGTCGGCCTGGAGAGCACCCGCCTGCTGGTGGAGCGCGCCGCCGAGCAGTTGGACGCGGCCTGGGCCAAGGAACACGCCCTGAGCGCCGAGGAGCGCGCGCGCCTGGCCCTGGCCATCGGCACCGCCAAGGTCGCGGCGACCCGCAACGGCCTCGACATCTGCAACCGCCTGTTCGAAGTCACCGGCGCCCGGGCCACCCACGCCTCCCTGCGCTTCGACCGGCACTGGCGCAACCTGCGCACCCAGACGCTGCACGACCCCGTGGACTACCGCATCCACGAGCTGGGCGACTGGGCGCTCAACGGCACGCGCCCCACTCCGTCCTTCTACTCGTAAGGCAAGCCCATGCACCTGCTGACCCTCCCCCCGTCCCCGACACTGGCCACCTCGATCCGGGCGACCGCACAGGTCTTCGAAGACCCGCGCTCCCAGGCCCTGCTCGCCCACCTGCAACAGGTCGCCCCCAGCGAGGCGAGCGTGCTGATCATCGGCGAGACCGGAACGGGCAAGGAGCTGGTCGCGCGCCACGTGCACAACCTCAGCGGCCGGCGCAACGGCCCCTTCGTCGCGGTGAACTGCGGCGCCTTCTCCGAATCCCTGGTGGAGGCCGAGCTGTTCGGCCACGAGAAAGGTGCCTTCACCGGCGCCCTGGCCGCCAAGGCCGGGTGGTTCGAGGAGGCCAACGGCGGCACCCTGTTCCTCGACGAGATCGGCGACCTGCCGATGCCCATTCAGGTCAAGCTGCTGCGCGTGCTGCAGGAGCGTGAAGTGGTGCGCCTCGGCTCGCGCAAGAGCATCCCCATCAACGTGCGGGTGCTGGCGGCCACCAACGTACACCTGGAGAAGGCCATCAACGCCGGGCACTTCCGCGAGGACCTCTACTACCGGCTGAACGTGGTCGCCCTGCAACTGCATCCGCTGCGCGAGCGGCCCGGCGACATCCTGCCGCTGGCAAGTCACTTCGTCGCCGAGTACAGCCGGCGACTGGGCTACAGCGACGTCACCCTCAGCGAGGACGCCGCCCGCCGGCTGACCAGCTACGACTGGCCGGGCAACATCCGCGAGCTGGAAAACGTCATCCACCACACCCTGCTGATCTGCCGCGACAGGCTGATCCGCGCCGAGGACCTGCACCTGTCCAACCTGCGCATCTAGCGCCCGGACGACAGCCGGCCCCGCGAGGAAAGCGCCGACGACCTGCTGCTGCGGGCCTTCGAGCGCCTGTTCGAGGAGCAGAGCGGCGCCCTCCACGAGAAGGTCGAAGACGCCCTGCTGCGCGCCGCCTACCGCTTCTGCCACCACAACCAAGTGCACACCGCCAGCCTGCTGGGGCTGTCGCGCAACATCACCCGCGCGCACCTCATCCGCATCGGCGAGCTGGTGGTGAACAAGCGCCGACCGGCCCAGAGCGCCCAGGGCGGACGGGTCATCAACCTGTCGATCTGAATTCCAACGACAACGACGCCACGCGTGCACCCAACGCCCTGACGGGCCCTACGCCCTTGCGGGCAACGACGATGGCAACGAGGACAACACCATGAGTCTGGATATCTTCTGGTTCCTGCCGACTTCCGGCGACACCCGCTACCTGGGCCACTCCGCCAGCGGCCGCCCGGCCACCAACGCCTACATGCGGCAGATCGCCGTGGCGGCGGACCAACTGGGCTATGACGGCCTGCTGATCCCCACTGGCGCCAGTTGCCTGGCCCCCTGGGTGACCGCCGCCAGCCTGGTGCCGGTGACCCAGCGCATCAAGCTGCTGGTGGCCCTGCGCACCTCCCTCGGCAACCCCACCGCCTCAGCCCGCCAGGCCGCCACCCTGGACCAGGCCAGCGGCGGGCGCCTGCTGCTCAACGTGGTGCCCGGCGGCGACGCCACCGAGCTGGAGGCCGACGGCGTGTTCCTCGCCCACGACGAGCGCTACGCCGCCTCCGACGAGTTCCTCAGCATCTGGCGACGCCTGCTGCAGGGCGAAACGGTGGATTTCGACGGCCAGCACCTCAAGGTCAAGGGCGCGCAGAACTTCTTCCCGCCGGTGCAGCAGCCCTACCCGCCGTTGTACTTCGGTGGCTCCTCCCCCGCCGCCCATGCGCTGGCGGCCAAACACGTGGACGCCTACCTGACCTGGGGCGAGCCGCCCGCCGCCGTTGCCGAGAAGATCGCCGACGTGCGCGCCCGCGCCGCCCGCCATGGCCGCAGCGTGCGCTTCGGCGTGCGCCTGCACGTGATCGTGCGGGAAACCAACGCCGCCGCCTGGGCCGCCGCCGACGAGCTGATCAGCCACCTGGACGACGCCACCATCGCGGCCGCCCAGGCCAACTACGCGCGGATGGACTCCGAAGGCCAGCGACGCATGGCCGCGCTGCACGGCGGTGACCGCAACAAGCTGGAAGTGGCGCCCAACCTCTGGGCCGGCGTCGGCCTGGTGCGCGGCGGCGCCGGCACCGCCCTGGTGGGCGACCCGGAAACGGTGGCCGCGCGCCTGCTGGAGTATGCGACGCTGGGCGTGGACAGCTTCGTGCTGTCCGGCTACCCGCACCTGGAAGAGGCCTACCGCTTCGCCGAGCTGGTGTTCCCGCTGCTGCCCGGCAAGAGCAAGGTCACGGTGGACGGTGCCTTCACCGGCGGTGCCTTCGACATCCGCGCCGGCAAGGAGAAGGTCGCGTGAAGATCATCGACATGCGCTGCCGCCCGGCCTACCTGCCCCCCTTCTTCGGCGGGGCGTCGGGCATGTACCTGTTCCTGCCCGGCAGCGAAGGCTAGGTGCAGGCAGCCAACGGTTTGCTTGCCGACCAGTTGCTGTTCGGCTCCTCCTACACCTTCCGGCCGATCCGCCAGAGCATCGAGGATGCCCAACGCCTGGGCCTGCGGGACGAGGTGCTGGAGAAGTTCTTCCACGGCAACGCCGCGCGCCTGTTCAAGCTCTGATGAACCCGGGCCGCCGTTGGCGGCCCACACCTAGGCCCTGTACGAAAAGTGCCTGCGCTCGGTGATGCTGCGTTAAAAACCGGCTCAGAATGCTCATTTACCACACGTAAACTGCGCTTCTTCGCCGTTTTTTGCCTTGCCTGACCTTCGCTCGACGACTTTTCGTACAGAACCTAGTTGCTGGCCAGCCCCAATAGTTCCTCGCGGCGCTCCGGCTCGCGGGTGCGGGGCGAGAGCCAGATGTCGAAGAAGGCCCGAGCGAAGGCGCGGTCGTCGACGGCGTGGGTGAGCCGGTCGCCGAAGTAGAAGCGCGCGCCCTGCCCCGGCAGGAACACCCCGGTGATGCGCTGCCCCGGCTCCACGTCGACGAAGGCCTGGCGCATCTGCTCGGCCCAGGCCTGCAACTGCGTCTCGCTGACCCGGTCGCCCGCCGTCCGGCGGATTTCCTTGAGGCTGGCCGCCACCAGGTCATCGCGCTCGATGGTGCGGTGGTAGGTGAGCTCCAGAGCAAACGGCGCATCCACCGCCAGCGGCGCCGACGGCGACCACAGGCGGGCGCTGTAGAGGCGGAAGCCGAAGAAGCTGTAGTCCGCACTGCCCACCAGGCGCGCCTCGGGCAGGGCTTGGCGCCAGTCGGCCTGGGCCAGGCCGGCGGCAGTCAACAGGCAGCAGGCCAGCACGGCCCGGCGAAAGAAAGGATTCATGGCGTCACTCCGGTTGGATGACGGCCAATATTGTACAAACCAACAATTTGTACAAGAACAACCCATCGGCGCACGCAAACGACCGCCCGGCACGAAGGCGCCGGGCGGTGGCTGGGTCGGGTCATGGCGGCGCGGGCAGAACGCCCCGCGCCAGGTTCACGAACGGCGCTGGCGCCGGGCCTCGGCCAGGCGGCGCTGCTCGTCACTGCGGACAGGGATGGGTTGCAGGCGCGGGCGCTCGATCAGCCCAAGGGTCACGGACAACTGCCAGGCGAAACGGCTCAGCCAAGCTTTCATGGTCCCCTCCTCATCAGGACAGGCGACGGAAGGATTCCACCGCCAATTACAGCGTAGACCGGCCCCGGAAAGGGCGAACTGCGCTGAATCAAAATTTACAGGAGCCGGTCAGACGCCAGGAGCGGTCAGCGTAGGAAGCCGACTAACGGAGCCCGCCGGACGGAACCGCCTCGGCGCCACAGCACGCGGCGGGAAACGGGCCAGGGAACGGTTCGCCGCGCGCATAGCCAGCCATGATGATGGCCAGGAACAGCACGGCCACCGCGCTGAACAGCACATGAGGGCGCCTCTAAAAACGTAGGCGAGGCCGTCAGCGCAAGGCAAAAACAGGCGAAAAAGCGCAGTTTACGTGCAGTAAATGAGCATTTTTAGCCTGTTTTTAACGCAGCGATGACAACGCAGGTAGTTTTTTGGGGTGCCCTTGAGGGGGTTGGGCTCACCCACGGGCCGGTCCTTCGAGGTCAGGGAGCAACACAGGATCGACCGGCACCACGGGCAAGGGTTCAAGCATTTTTCACCGACGCGGGACGGCCACCGACCTGACGGACGGTCGCCACCGCAGGGTCAGCCACGCGCCGCCACCGCGCGCTGGTTGGACGCCAGGATGTTGTCCGGCTCCAGCGCCCGGCCCGCCTCCACCGCCGCCAGCCAGGCCTGGGTGCTGGCCACGGCACCGAAGCCGGCGTGCAGCACCACGGTGACCACCCGGTGGATCTCCTCGGCGGTGACCGAACCGGCGGCGTTGGCGTAGGGCAGCGAGCCGGTGGCGTCGTTCAGCAGCTCCACCGTCCAGCCTTCGTGGGCAGCCTGGCGCACCGTGGAGTCGTCGCAGTGGTGGGTCATGTAGCCGACCACCGTGAGGGTGTCCACGCCACGGGCACGCAGCCAGTCACCCAGGCCGGTGCCATACAGGGCGCTGGCCTCTTCCTTGTCCACCAGCAGGTCATGGGGGCGACGGGCGATCTCCGGGTGCAGCTCGGCGGTGGCGCTGCCACGGGCGAAGATCGGCGTGCCTTCCGGGGTCAGGTGCCGCACCACCACCACCGGGATGCCGGCCGCGTGGGCCGCATCCATGGCGCGGGTGATGTTGGGCAGCGACTGGCTCACCGGCGGGTACTCGATCAGCAGGCTGCCGTTGAAGTATTCGTTCTGCACGTCGATGACGATCAGGGCGCGTTTCGGGGACTGGGACATCAGGGTTTCCTCGCAAGCTCGGCAGTGAAGGTGGCGAGGATTGTTGGCCAGGCCCCCGCGACGCACGAGTGGCCCAGTTGCCAAGTTCCGCTAAGATCGGGCCAAGCCAACCGGAGCCCCTCCATGCCAGTCCCCGTGATCGCCGTGGTCGCCTTCGACCATATCAGCCCCTTCCACCTGTCCGTGCCCTGCCTGGTATTCGGCGAGATGCAGCCGGATGCGCCGCCCTTCGAGCTGCGCGTCTGCGCGGCGGAAGACGGCCCGCTGCGCACCAGCGCCGGTTTCCAGATCAGCGTCAGCCACGGCCTGGAAGCCCTGGAGGATGCCCACACGGTGATCGTCCCCAGTTGGCGCGACCCCGACGAACGCCCGCCACAGCCCCTGCTGGATGCGCTGCTCGCCGCCCACCAGCGCGGCGCCCGCCTTGTGGGGCTGTGCCTGGGGGCCTACGTGCTGGCCGAAACCGGGCTGCTCGACGGCCAGCGCGCCACCACCCACTGGGCCTGGGCGCGGGACTTCAGCGCCCGCTACCCGGCCGTCGACGTGGACCCGGACGTGCTCTACCTGGAAGCCGGCAACCTGCTCACCTCCGCCGGCACCGCCGCCGGGCTCGACTGCTGCCTGCACCTGCTGCGCCAGCACTGCGGCGCCGAACGGGCCAACCGCGTGGCCCGGTTGCTGGTGGTGGCGCCCCACCGCCAGGGTGGCCAGGCGCAGTTCATCGAACAGCCGCTGCCCGCCAGCGCCCGCGATGACCGCCTCGCCGGGCTGCTCGACTGGGTGCGCACCAACCTGCGCGAACCCCACAGCCTGGACAGCCTGGCCGAGCGCGCGCTGATGAGCCGGCGCAGCTTCACCCGGCACTTCCGCCAGCTCACCGGCACCACCCTGGGCGACTGGCTGCTGGCCGAGCGCCTGGCCCTGACCCAGCGCCTGCTGGAGAACACCGACCAGAGCGTGGAGCAGATCGCCACCCTCGCCGGCTTCGGTTCGCCCGCCTCACTGCGGCACCACTTCGGTCGCCATTTCGGCGTCTCGCCGTCGGCCTGGCGGCAGAGCTTCCAGGGGAGCGCTTCGTAGCAGCGCGGCCGGCATCCCCGGGCTGAAGCCCGGGCTACGGTCACGCGAGGGGTTTCGGCTGCAGGTCCATCAGCTCGATCCAGGCCTTCAGGTTCGCCCCCAGCATGCCCTTGCGCCACATCAGCCAGGTGGTGGCGGTGGCGAAGGGTTCGGTCAACGAGTGAATCGTCACCGCCTCGCGCCCAGGCATGCTCTGCAACATGGACTGCGGCATCAGCGCCACCCCACCACCGGCCACCACACAGGCCAGCATGCTGTGGTAGGACTCGATCTCCATCACCCGGCCCATGGCCACCCGCGACTCGGCGAACCAGCGCTCCAGGCGCTTGCGGTAGGAGCAGCGCGAGCGAAAGGTGTAGACCGCCGCCCCTGCCACGTCCGCTGCGCTGGCCACCGGCCCATGGCCGAGGGCGGTGATCAGCACCAGCGCCTCGTCGAACAGCGGGATGCCGTCCAGGTCGGCGTATTCCAGCGGGCCGTCCACCAGCGCCGCGTCCAGGCGCCCAGCCACCAGCCCCTCCACCAGCTCGCCGCTGGGCAGCGTCTGCACCTGCAGGTTCACCGCCGGCCAGGCCCGGTGGTAGCGCGCCAGCATCGGCGGCAGGTGGACGGCCGCCGTGCTGTACATCGAGCCGATGAGGAAGTCCCCCGCCGGCTCGCCGACCTTGATCGCCGCCTCCGCCTCGGCCTGCAGGGCGAACAGCCGCTCGGCATAGCCCAGCAGCACCTTGCCCGAAGCCGATAGCTGCAGGCGCTGGCGCTCGCGCAGGAACAGGTCCACGCCCAACTGCTCCTCCAGTTGCCGCAGCCGCGTGGAGAGGTTCGACGGCACCCGGTTGAGGCGCTCCGCCGCGCGGGTGATGGAGCCGGATTCGGCCACCGCCTGGAAGATGCGCAACTGGCTGAATTCCATGGCATGCATTCTCTTTTTCTGAATGAGTTGTTCTTTATTATTCGTTTTTTATGAAAATCGCAACGCCCTAGCATGGTCTTCCGATGTCCTGCATGGAGCCCTGCCATGGCCCCCTCGATCCGCATCCTCGCCAGCCTCCTGGCCCTCATCGCCGCCATGGGGATCGGCCGCTTCGCCCTGACCCCGCAGTTGCCGCATCTCATCGCCGAAGGCCAGGTGGACCTTACCGCCGCCGGCCTGGTAGCCGCCGCCAACTACCTCGGCTACCTGGTGGGTGCGCTGGACGCCCTGCGCGCCACCACCGCCCAGCGTGCCCGCCGGCGCCTGTTCGGCGGGCTCTGGGTGGGCGTGGCGATCACCCTGGCCTCGGCCTGGGCCGAAGGCTTCTGGGCCCACGCCCTGTTGCGCTTCGCCGCCGGCGTCACCAGCGCCTGGGTGCTGGTGGTGGTGACCGGCCTGGCCGCCCAGGTGGCGGCAGACGCCGGCCGGCCGCGCCTGGGCGGGCTGATCTTCACCGGGCCCAGCCTGGGGGTGATCCTCACCGGCCTCATCGCCCTTGGCCTGAACCTGCAAGGAGCGGGCTCGGCCCAGGCCTGGCTGGCCTTTGGCAGCGTGGCGCTGGTGTTGGCGGCCATCGCCCACCCGTTGCTGCCGCGTCCGCGTGCTGCCTCGGCGGCCGGCTCGGTGCAGGCCGGGCCGCGTCCGGTGGCCTTCTACCCGCTGCTGGTGGCCTACAGCCTGGTGGGGATGGGCTACATCCTGCCAGCCACCTTCCTTTCGCAGATGGCCGCCAGCCAGTTCCGCGGGCACTGGCAGGCGGACCTGTTCTGGCCTGCCTTCGGCTTGGTGGCGACCCTGGGGGTGCTGCTGGTGAGCCTGCGCCGCCCCGGCATGGGCAGCACCGGCCGCTGGCTGGTGGGGGCGCTGTGGCTGCAGGCGCTTGGCGTGCTGGCCTGCCTGTTTCCGGGCATGGCCGGGCTGGCCCTGGGCGTGGTGCTGTGCGGCGGGCCCTTCCTCGCCAGCATGTTGCTGGTGATGCAGCGGGCGCGGGAAATCGACCCCCAGGGCCACGCCCGCAACGTCGGCCTGCTGACCGCCGGCTTCGCCCTCGGCCAGCTCAGTGGCCCGCTGCTGGCGGCCCTGAGCAGCCACTTCAGCGGTGGCCTGCGCCCGGCCCTGCTACTGGCCGCCGGCGCCCTGCTGCTGGCGGGCGGGTTGATGCTGAAGGCGCGGGAAGCCGTGAAGGTAAACAGCGTTGCGACGTGCCGGGGTTGAGCCGCAAGGCCCGGGTGCCACCCGACGGTCCCAGGCTGGAGCCCGGGCTACGCGGGGAGTTCAGGATCAGCCGGGAAGGCCTCGCGCTCCTCCTCACGCAGGGTCAGCACGCGGAAGCCGGTCTCGGTGACCAGCACGGTGTGCTCGAACTGGGCGGAGAGGCTGCCGTCGCGGGTGATCACCGTCCAGCCGTCGGCCAGGGTGCGCACCTGGCGGCGGCCCTGGTTGATCATCGGTTCGATGGTGAAGGTCATGCCCGGCTCCAGGCGCAGCCCCTGGCCGGGCCGGCCGACGTGCAGCACCTGGGGGCTTTCGTGCATCTGCCGGCCGATGCCGTGGCCGCAGTACTCCAGCACCACCGAGTAACCCATGCGCTCGGCGTGGGTCTGGATGGCATGGCCGACGTCCCCCAGGGTCGCGCCCGGGCGGACCACGCGGATGGCGTCGTACAGGCACTCGCGGGTCACCCGCACCAGCCGCTTGGCGTCATCGCTGATGCGGCCGACCGCGTACATCCGGCTGGTGTCGCCGTAGTAGCCGTTCTTGATGACGGTGACGTCCACGTTGACGATGTCGCCCTCCTTCAGCACCTCGTGGACCGACGGCCAACCGTGGCAGACCACATGGTTCACCGAGGTGTTGACCGTGTACGGGTAGTCGTACTGGCCCTTGCTGCCGGGGATGGCGTCGAGGGTCTCGACGATGTAGCGCTCGCAGAAGGCGTCGATGTCCATCGTGGTGATGCCGGGCACGATGAACGCCTCCAGCGCCTCCAGCACCCGCGCGGCGAGCCGCCCGGCCACGGCCATGCGCGCGATCTCGTCGGCGGTCTTGATCGTCACCTTGCTCATTGCACGGCCTCTTCCGCTGCACCGGCGCCTTCCAGCTCGCGGGCCTCGCTCATCAGCCGGCGGATGATGTCGGCGTAGGTCAGCTCGGGATGCGCCTCGGCGAGCATGCCGATGCGCATCCAGTGCTCGGCCTGGGCGTTGATGGAACGGGACATGGCCCGGCAGGCGACGCGGGCCTCCTCGTGCAGGGAATCCGAGATCTTGACGATGCCCATGGCAGATACTCCATATACAAAATGCTACATAACATAGCACTTCGGATTGGCTCATGGGGTACATGCAACGATGAAGCGAGGGCAATCTGGCGCAGTCAGACCCGCCACCCTCTGGTTCCGAAACTCGCCCGGCAAGGCGAAAAAGGCGGCCTCAACAGAACTCGCGAATCAACCACTCACCGAATGAAAAGGGCCGCATGGCGGCCCTTTTGCACAGCACTGCCCTGCTCAGGTCCCGGTCTTGATCTTGGTCCAGGTCCGCGTGCGGATGCGCTCCATCTTCGGCGGCAGCATCTCCACGGAGAACAGCTTGGCCTGCACCTCCGCCGGCGGGTAAACGTTGGGGTTGTCCCGCAGCTCGGCCGATGTGAGCGCGTCGGCGGCCTGGTTGGGGTTGGCGTAGGCCACATGGTCGGAGATCGGCGCCACCACTTCCGGCTGCAGCAGGTAGTTGAGGAAGGCGTGGGCCTGCTCGACGTTCTGCGCGTCCTTGGGGATGGCCAGGACGTCGAACCAGGCGGCGGTGCCTTCCTTGGGAATGCGGTACTCCACCTTCACCCCGTTGCCGGCCTCGCGGGCGCGGGCGGCGGCCTGCATGGCGCCGCCGGACCAGGCCAGTGCCACGCACACCTCGCCGTTGGCCAGGTCGCTGACGAACTTGGAGGAGCTGAAGTAGCGCACGCTCGGGCGCAGCTTCTCCAGCAGCGCTTCGGCCTTCTTGTAGTCCTCCGGGTTGCGGCTGTTGGGCGGCAGGCCGAGGTAGTGCAGCACCTCGGGAATCACCTCGGTGGGCGAGTCGAGGAAGGCCACGCCGCACTGCTTGAGCCTGGCCAGGTTGTCGGGGTTGAAGATCAGCTCCCAGGAGTCCACCGGGGCGTTGTCGCCGAGCACCGCCTTCACCTTGTCGACGTTGTAGGCGATGCCGTTGGTGCCCCACATGTAGGGCATCACGTACTGGTTGCCCGGGTCCTTGGCGGCCAGCACCTTGAGCAGCGCCGGGTTGAGGTTCTTCCAGTTGGGCAGCTTGCTCTTGTCCAGTGGCTGGAACACGCCGGCCTTCATGTAGTTGGGCAGGAAGCCGTCGCTGGGCACCACCAGGTCATAGCCGGAGTGGCCGGACAGCAGCTTGGCCTCCAGCACCTCGTTGCTGTCGTAGACGTCGTACTTGGGCTGGATGCCGCTGGCCTTGTGGAAGTTCTCCAGGGTGTCGGGGGCGATGTAGTCGAACCAGTTGTAGATGCGCACCACCGGCTCGGCGGCCACGGCATTCAGCGAGGCGCCCAGGAGGGCGCCGGCGAGCAGCAGGCGGGCGTTCATCGGGCGGCCCCTTCGTAGCCCTGCAGCACGTTCACCGCGTTGACGCCGATGGCCTCGACGGCGTAGCCGCCTTCCATGATGAACAGCGTCGGCAGGCCGAGGGCAGCGATGCGCTGACCCATGCGCAGGTAGTCCGGCGAATCCAGCTTGAACTGGGAGATGGGGTCGTCCTTGTAGGTGTCCACGCCGAGGGAGATCACCAGTGCGTCCGGGGCGTAGGCGGCGATGTGCTGGCAGGCATCCTCCAGCGCGGCGGACCAGCCGTCCCAGGCGGTGCCATGGGGCAGCGGGTAGTTGACGTTGAAGCCCTCCCCCGCACCCTCGCCGCGCTCGTCGGCATGGCCGAGGAAGTAGGGGTACTCCACCAGCGGGTCGCCGTGGATGGAGGCGAACAGCACGTCGTTGCGGGTGTAGAACAGCTCCTGGGTGCCGTTGCCGTGGTGGTAGTCCACGTCGAGGATGGCGACCCGCTTGGCGCCCTGGTCGAGGAAGGCCTGGGTGACGATGGCGGCGTTGTTGAAGAAGCAGTAGCCCCCCATGAAGTCGCTGCCGGCGTGGTGGCCCGGCGGACGGCACAGGGCGAAGGCGGTGCGGGCGCCCTGGCGCATGTGGTCCTGGGCGGTCAGCGCCACCTGGGCGGAGCTGTACACGGCCTGCCAGGTGCCGGGGGTGATGGGCGCTTCGGTGTCGAAGCTGTAGTGGCCCAGCTCGCCCATCAGTGCGGTGGGGATGGGGCCGGCGCGACGCAGGCGACGGGCCGGGAAGGTGGTGGAGACCAGGTCGCCGCTGTGGCCTTCGGCCTCCCAGCGGGCCCAGGCGCCCTGGAGGAATTTCACGTAGCCGGCGTCATGCACACGGAGGATGGAGTCGAGGCCGAAGTCGCGCGGCTCGATCACCTCGCCCAGCGCCTGCTGGCGCACGCGGGCGAGCACGGTGTCGGCGCGGCTGGGCATTTCGAAACAGGGCTGGAGCTTGCCGTCCACCAGTTCGGACTGGCCGAAGTGGAGGCGATGATCGTCGCTGTACACGGTCAGCATGGGGGCGTACCTCATCGGGGTTCTTGTTGTTGGTGAGCCCGATTCTCGGCCGCCGCCCCGGCTTTGAGCAGTGGGGGTAACGGCCAATAGGGGATCGAAATGGCCAACATGGCTGGCCACGTCAGGTCGGATATATCGTCACCGCGTGGATCGATGAAGCGCGATCCACCCTACGCCCACCGGTACCGCATCGAACCCGCGTCGCCCGGACAACGATGGGCTTCGCACAGCTCAGCTCATCCTACGGTTGCCGCCGTAATACCCGTCTCGGGGCTGGGAGGATGTAAACCGCCATCACACCCGCCCTCCTGGGCTCCGTCCGTAGGATGCGGTGAGCTCGGCGAACCGCATCGAACCCGCGTCGCCCGGACAACGATGGGCTTCGCACAGCTCAGCCCATCCTACGGTTGCCGCCGTAGCCTCCACCGCTGGCCGGGTGGTGAATCGTCAGCCTCGAAAGTGACTGGGTGGCTGGCCGCTCCAGCGCTGGAAGGCGTGGCGGAGGCTGGCGGTTTCGCTGAAGCCGAGGATTTCGGCGATGCGGTAGATGGGCAGGTCGCCTTCGCGCAACAGGGCCTTGGCCCGTTCGAAGCGCAATTCGTCGAGCAGTTGCTGGTAGCTGGTCTGCTGCTGGGCGAGGTGGCGGCGCAGGCTGCGGGTGGAGGTGTTCATGGCGCGGGCGAGTTCGTCGAGCCCGGGCGGGGTGGCGAGGCGCTGGGCCAGGAGGTCGCGCACCCGCTCCAGCCAGGCGCGGCGGGCGGCGAATTCGGCGTTCTGCCGGCGACACTGTTCGAGCATTTCGCTGTGGGTGACCGGGTCGGCCAGGGGCAACGGCCGGTCGAGCCAAGCGGCGGGGAAGCCGAACCCGCTGCGGCCACGGGCGAAGCGCGGGGCGCGCTCGAATACGCGGCGGTAATAGGGCGCGGCTCCAGCCGGTTCGGGGTAGTCCAGCTCCAGGGCGGACACGGGCAGCGGCTGCCCGAGCAGGTCGGCGCAGATGACCCGCAACGAGCCCAGGCACAGCTCGGTGTTGAACGGGCGCAGGGCTTCGTCCTCGCCGTAGCCGCTGGCCAGCAGCCAGGCCAGCTCGCCTTCGCGCTCCAGCCGCAGGTGGAAGTAAGTGCCGAGCAGCACGGGGTAACCGAGGCCGATGCGCAGGGCGTCGCCGAGGGTCGGTGCGGAGAGCAGCGCGTAGCCCAGCAGGCCATAGGCGGAGATGCGGGTGCGCTGCCCCAGCTCCAGCCCGAGGGCGGGCGAGCCGGCCAGGCGCACGGCGTTGGCGAAGACCTGTTGCTCCTGCCCGGGGTTGATCAGCCGCCGCAGGTCGCGCAGGTCGTCGACGGTGATGCCGCTGCCCTCCAGCACGGCATCGGCCGCCACGCCGCGCTCGGCCATGCAGGCGACGGTGAGGGTGGACATGTGCAGGGAGTTGAGCCAACTGGCGCGGGAGAAGAGGGTCTCAGCCATGGCATCAGGTTTCGCGGGGCGGGTGGGCGTACGGCATGCAGGCATTCCAGGTGGGCTGGCGCTGTTCTGTATGTGTTTTCGCCGGGCAAGTCAAAGGGCTGGCCACGAAAAAGGGAGCCTGGCGGCTCCCTCTTCTGGCGGACCGAGCGGGGCTCAGGACAGGAAGCCGCCGTCCACGTTCAGGGCCACGCCGGTGGTGTAGCTGGAGGCTGCGCTGGCGAGGTAGAGCACGGCGCCGGCCATTTCGCTCGGGTCGGCCACGCGCTTGAGCGGGATGCGCTGCAGGGCGACGTTGAGGATGGCGTCGTTCTTGGTCAGCGCCGAGGCGAACTTGGTGTCGGTCAGGCCCGGCAGCAGGGCGTTGCAGCGGATGCCGTACTGGGCGCATTCCTTGGCGAACACCTTGGTCATGCTGATGACGGCGGCCTTGGTGACGGAGTAGATGCCCTGGAACTCGCCGGGAGACACGCCGTTGATGGAGGCGACGTTGATGATGCTGCCGCCGCCGTTCTGCTTCATCAGCTTGCCGCCTTCGATGGACATGAAGTAGTAGCCGCGGATGTTGACGTCGACGGTCTTCTGGAAGGCCGACAGGTCGGTGTCCAGGACGTTGCAGAACTGCGGGTTGGTGGCGGCGTTGTTGACGAGGATGTCCAGGCGACCGAACTGCTCGCGGATCTGCGCGAAGACGTTCTGGATCTGCTCCATTTCGCCGATGTGGCAGGCCATGGCGGTGGCCTTGCCACCTTCGGCGACGATGGCATCGGCCACGGCCTGGCAGCCGTCGATCTTGCGGCTGGAGACGATCACGTGGGCGCCCTGCTGGGCCAGCAGCTTGGCGATGGCTTCGCCGATGCCGCGGCTGGCGCCGGAAACGAAGGCGATCTTGCCGTCGAGGTCGAACAGTTGGGTCTTGGACATGGGGTTCCCCTTGTAGTGGTCCGGTTACAGCCGGGATTGGCCGATCACCTGGAGGCTCATCTGCTCCAGCAGCTTGTTCATGTGGATGAACTGGGCGAAGCGCTTGTCCTGGGTCTGGCCGTGGAAGAAGCGGTAGTAGATCTGCTGGACGATGCCGGCCAGGCGGAACAGCCCGTAGGTGTAGTAGAAGTCCAGGTTGTCGATGGGCGGCAGGCCGGCGCGCTCGGCGTAGTAGTCGGCGAACTCGCGGCGGGTGAGCATGCCCGGCAGGTGGCTGGGCTGGCGGCGCATGAGCTGCACCGGGGCCGGGTCCTTGGCTTCGATCCAGTAGGCCAGGGTGTTGCCCAGGTCCATCAGCGGGTCGCCGATGGTGGTCAGCTCCCAGTCCAGCACGCCGATGATCTTCAGCGGGTCGCTGGGGTCGAGGATGACGTTGTCGAAGCGGTAGTCGTTGTGGACGATGCCGGGCTTGCCGTGGTCGGCGGGCATCTTGTCCTTGAGCCAGGCGCGAACCGCTTCCCAGGTGGGCGCGTCGGGGGTCATGGCCTTCTCGTAGCGGTCGCTCCAGCCTTCGATCTGGCGGCGCACGTAGCCGTCGGGCTTGCCGAGGTCGCCCAGGCCGCAGGCGTTGTAGTCGACGTTGTGCAGTTCGACGAAGCGGTCGATGAAGGTCTTGCACAGGGCGCGGGCACGGGTTTCGTACAGGCCCAGCTCGGCCGGTGCATCCGCCCGCAGGATCACGCCCTTGACCCGCTCCATGACGTAGAACTCGGCGCCGATCACCGAGTCGTCGGTGCAGTGCACGTAGGCCTTCGGGCAGTACGGGAAGCCGGCATTGAGCTGGTTGAGGATGCGGAATTCGCGGCCCATGTCATGGGCGGACTTGGCCTTGTGCCCGAACGGCGGGCGACGCAGGACGAATTCCTGTTCGGGGTACTCCAGCAGGTAGGTCAGGTTCGAGGCGCCGCCGGGGAACTGGCTGATGCGCGGGGTGCCGCTGAGCCCGGGGATATGCGCCTTGAGATACGGGTCGATGGCCGCGGCATCGAGCTCTTCGCCGTCGCGGATGCGGGTGGACTGATCTGTAAGCGTCATGCTTATCCCTTCTACTTATGATTAGGACCCATGATTATTCGCAAGCCTAATGCCGCCGAGGGGGCGCCTCAAGCACGAACAACCGTTATAGGCAGGCGTGTTGCCACTCGATCAGGCTGCCTGATTGGCCCGGTGCAGAGCCTTCCGGGCGAAAAAAAACCGGAGTCCAGGGACTCCGGTTTCAGGTGTTTCCGGTTCGGCCTCGCCGATCAGACCGGGAACAGCTCGCCGAGCTTCATGGCGAGCATCATGTCGCCTTCGGCGCGCAGCTTGCCGCCCATGAAGGCCTGCATGCCGTCGGTTTCACCGGTCATGATGCCGACCAGGGTCTCGGTGCTCATGATCAGGGTGACGTTGGGGTTCGGGGCATCGCCCTGCTGTACGTCGCAGGTGCCATCCTTGACGACCAGGTAGTGGTTGTCGCCGTCTTCGATGTTGAACTGGAATACCAGGTCCAGGCCAGCGGCAGCACCGGCGTTGAACTTGGACTGCATGTTTTTGACGATGTCAGCAACGGTGGTCATGGTTCGATCCTTTGTTTTTCAGGTTTTATAACGGCCTTGCGGCCGGTGGGCCGGGCTCATCGGTAGGTGATGAGTTCCGGCGCCCCCAACAGCTCCAGGTGCACATGACTGTTGAAGGAAGCCAGCGCCACATCCCGCCCCCGGAACTTCAGGCGCGAGAGGGAAGTATTGACGATCTGCCAGTTGAGTTCGAACGCCCGGTCGGCCGGCACGCCGGCCACCAGGTGAAGCAACGCGGTGATGGTCCCGCCGGAGGTGAACACGGCGACGTTCTGCTTGCTGTCCGCGCGCTCCAGCACCCGCTCCAGGCCGCCGCGCACCTGGTCGACGAAATCGACCCAGCTCTGCAACTGCGGGGCGTCGTAGTCACCGGCCACCCAGCGCAATACCAGGCTGGAGAATAGCCGCTGGAACTCGGCACGGTTCTGCGCGGCGTTGCGCATGATGTGCAGCGCCTCGGGCTCCTGCTCCAGCACGCTGGGCAGCAGGGCGCGGATCACCGCATCGGCATCGAATTCATTGAAGGCGGGGTCGACGTCCACCTCGGGCGCGGCCAGGCCGGCGGCCCGCAGGCGCTCCAGGGCGGACTCGGCCGTGTGGCGCTGGCGCTGGAGGCTGCCGGCGACGCATCGATCCAGGCGCATGCCGAGGCGGGCGAAGTGCTCGCCGAGGACTTCGGCCTGGCGAACTCCGACGCTGGAAAGCACGTCGTAGTTATCGGCGCCGAAAGAGGCCTGGCCATGTCGGATCAGGTAGATGCTGCCCACGTACGCTGCCGTCCCGGGACGTTGAAAGTTTCGCGAGGTTATGGGGAAGCACAGGGGCTGTCAACGAAAAAACATACGCTTGTTTGAATGCATTCCCGCTGTTTATGACGGGGTTTTTCCGTTGCTGGTGGAGCCCTGCGCGGGGCGGGTATGCTTGGCCGGTTTTCGCGCCCGCAGACAGGGCGCGTGTCGATTCCTGAAGGGGGTTATGTGGAGTTCCTAGCCGATTACGCGGGCTTTCTCGCCAAGACGGTCACCGTGGTGGTGGCCATCCTGATCGTTCTGGTGATGCTAGCCGCGCTGCGTGGCCGGGGCCGTCGTGGTGGCGGTGGCCGCCTGGAAGTGACCAAGCTCAACGACTTCTATAAGGGCCTACGCGAGCGCCTGGAGCAGAGCCTGCTGGACAAGGACGCGCTCAAGGCAAAACGCAAGGCCGAAGCCAAGGCGGAGAAGGCCGCACGCAAGAACCCCGAGGCCAAGCCCCGGGTGTTCGTGCTGGACTTCGACGGCGACATCAAAGCCTCCGCCGCCGACCAGCTGCGCCACGAGATCACCGCCCTGCTGACCCTGGCCACACCCAAGGACGAGGTGGTGCTGCGCCTGGAAAGCGGCGGCGGCATGGTGCACAGCTACGGCCTGGCCGCCTCGCAACTGGCGCGCATCCGCCAGGCCGGCGTACCGCTGACGGTGTGCGTGGACAAGGTGGCGGCCAGCGGTGGCTACATGATGGCCTGCGTGGGGGACCGCATCCTGGCGGCGCCCTTTGCGCTGGTGGGCTCCATCGGCGTGGTGGCTCAGTTGCCCAACGTGCACCGCCTGCTGAAGAAGCACGACGTGGACTTCGAAGTGCTCACTGCCGGCGAGTACAAGCGCACCCTCACCGTGTTCGGCGAGAACACCGAGAAGGGCCGGGAGAAGTTCCAGGAAGACCTGGAGAGCATCCACGACCGCTTCAAGGACTACGTGGCGCAGTACCGCCCGCAACTGGCCATCGAGGAAGTGGCGACCGGCGAGGTCTGGCTGGGCACCGCCGCCCGCGAGAAGGCGCTGGTGGACGACCTGCGCACCAGCGACGAGTACCTGGCCGAGCGCGCCCGCGACTCGGAGCTGTTCCTGCTCAGCTACGTGGAGAAGAAAAGCCTGCCGGAGCGTTTCGGCATCGCCGCCAGCGCCAGCGTGGATCGCCTGCTGATGAACGGGTGGAGCCGCCTGCAGCAGCAGCGCTTCTGGCAATGAGCCCTGCCCTCCCCGCCTGAATGAAGAACGCCGCGTTGATCGCGGCGTTTTTGTAAGCGCCTGCATCATCTAAGTGGCACACCTCCTTCACCGTGGTGGCTGCGCTTAGCATTGCGCTGGGTGCTCACATTGGGTGGGGCGGGGAAAATTGCCCCTTCAGGAGGCCGAGCGGAGTCATTGCAAAGGGGATTGAGCGGCATGGATGCCGCGAAAGGAGCGCCAGGCCATGGATGGCCTGTCGCGACGTTCCCCGACGCGATGATGAAGCGAGGGAAGTTTGGCGCAGCCAAACCCGCATGCAGGGGCGAGCCTTTTTGGTTTCTTTTTTGGCGACTGAAAAAAGAAACTCGCCAGGCAAGGCGAAACAAAGGCTGTCAGCAAAACGCGGCAATCAACTTGGCTAAGCGACTGCCGCCGCCCAGCAGATCACTGGATCGTGTCATCCCGCCCCTTGCGCCGGTACGGGAACACGTCGATCACCTTGCCCGCCTGGATGGCCTCCTGCAGGGACTTCCAGTACGCCGCGTCATACAGCTCGCCATGCAGCTTGTTGAACAGCCGCCGCTGGCCGATGTCGGCGAACAGGAAGCGCGGGAACTCCTCGGGGAAGACGTCGTTCGGAGCCACGGAGTACCAGGGCTCGGCGGCCATCTCGTCCTCGGGGTAGCGCGGCGGCGGGATGACACGGAAGTTCATCTCCGTCAGGTAGCCGATCTCGTCGTAGTCGTAGAACACCACCCGTCCGTGACGGGTGACGCCGAAGTTCTTCAGCAGCATGTCGCCGGGGAAGATGTTGGCCGCGGCCAGTTGCTTGATGGCCAGGCCGTAGTCGTCCAGCGCTTCCAGCACCTGGGGTTCGCTGGCGTTCTCCAGGTAGATGTTCAGCGGGGTCATGCGGCGCTCGGTCCAGCAGTGGCGGATGAGCACGGTGTCGCCTTCCAGCGCGACGGTGGAGGGCGCCACCTCCAGCAGTTCGGCAAGGCAATCCGGGTCGAACTTGGCGCGGGGGAAGCGGAAGTCGGCGAACTCCTGGGTGTCGGCCATGCGCCCGACGCGGTCGACGTTCTTCACCAGCCGGTACTTTTCGATCACGGTGTTGCGGTCCACCGTCTTGGCGTGGGCGAAGCGGTCCTTGATGATCTTGAACACCGTGTTGAAGCCCGGCAGCGTGAACACGCTCATGACCATGCCGCGCACACCCGGCGCCATCACGAAGCGGTCGTCGGTGCTGGCCAGGTGGTTGATCAGCGCGCGGTAGAACTCCGACTTGCCGTGCTTGTAGAAGCCGATGGAGGTGTACAGCTCGGCGATGTGCTTGCCCGGCAGGATGCGCTTGAGGAAGCCGACGAACTCCGCCGGCACGGCCACGTCCACCATGAAGTAGGAGCGGGTGAAGGAGAAGATGATCGACACCTCCGCCTCGTCGGTGATCAGCGCATCGGCCTGGATGCCCCTCCCCTCGCGGTGCAGCAGCGCCACCACCAGCGGCCACTGCTCATCACGGTTGTAGATGCGCCCCACCAGGTAGGCGCCCTTGTTGCGGTAGAGGGTGGAGGAGAACAGCTCGATGCACAGCGCCGGGTCCTTGATGACCCAGTCGGGCAGGCTTTCGCGCAACTGCTCCACCAGGCGGTCGAGGTCGCGCTCCATGTCCTCGAAGGGCACATCGAAGCGGTAGTCGGCAAAGACCTCGCGCAGCACGTCGCGCAGATCGCCGCGCGGGTGGTAGCTGCGGGTCTGCGGGGCACGTTCCTGGCTGCGCAGGGAGGGCCGGGTGGTGTGGATGAACATGCAACCGTCGCTGATCAGGTCGTGGCTGAAGAGGCTGCAGAAGATGGAGTTGAACCAGGTCTCGGCCAGTTCGTCGTCCAGGCGCAGGTCGATCTGCTTGATGTAGGCGCTCTTGACCAGCGGCCAGAGCTGCACGTCCAGCAGCACCTCGTCGTCGAAGGTGCTGCGCAGGCGTTCGCTGACTTCGCCGACCTTGTCTTCGTAGAGGGCGATGCGCGCTGCGGCGGCGCCCTGGATCTCCTGCCACTGGGCCTGCTCGAAGCGGCTGCGCGCGCCGTCGGTGATCTGGCGGAAGTGCTCCCGGTAGTCGTCGAACCCTTCGAGGATCAGGCGCGCGATGTCGGCGGCCGGCCATTGCTGCGTCATGGACTCACACTCGGCTGTGGTGTCGGAACAGCGAGCTTAGCCACAGGTCGGGCCGAAAAAAAGCGCCGTCCCGGACTGACTCACGGGTCGCGTTGCAGCCGGGTCAAGGGGGCCTCAGGCCAACCCGCGGTCACGCAGGTGGGCTGCCAGGTAGTCGATGAAGGCCAGCACCTTGCCGGTGGCCCGGCGGTGGCTGGGGTAGACGGCGAGGATGCGGTCGCCGAAGGCATCCGGGTCAATCTCGTGATCCGGCAGCAGGTTCACCAGGCGCCCGTCGGTCAGGTAGGGAGCGGCGCTCCACAGCGGCGCGTGGATCACTCCCATGCCTGCCAGGGCGTTGGCCAGCAGCAGGTCGTAGTTGTCGCTCTCCAGCCGCGACACGCTCGGGTGCAGCAGGCGGGTGCGCTGGCCATCGCGCTCGACCCACCAGAACTGCCGGCTCAGGGCCGGGTGGCGGTAGCTGAGCCAGTCGTGGGCGTCGATGGCGTCCAGGCTGAAGGGGCCGCGCCGGGCGACGTAGGCGGGGCTGGCGCAGAGGGCGATGCGGTTGCGCCCGACCGGGCGGGCGATGAGCCCCGGCAGGTCGCAGGGGCCTTCACGCAGGGCGAGGTCGTAGCCGGCCTCCACCAGATCGACGAAGGTGTCGGTCAGGTCCACCCGCAGGGTGATCTGTGGGTAGGTGGCGAGGAAGCCGGTGCACACTTCATCGAGGAAAGCGCGACTGAAGGCCAGTGGTGCGGTCATCCGCAGGCTGCCCTTGAGCCCGTGCTGCAGTTGACCGATCTCTTCGCCGACATCGTGCAGGCGCTGCAGCAGTTGCCGCGCCGTTTCCAGGTAGAGCCGCCCGGCCTCGGTGAGCACGATGCGCCGGGTGCTGCGCTCGAACAGGCGCGCGCCCAGTTCCGCTTCCAGGTGGCTGACGGCCTTGGTCAGGGCCGAGGGGGTCTTGCCCAGATGCTCGGCCGCCCGGCTGAAACTGCCGTGGTCGGCGGTGGCGACGAACATCGTGATGGCACCGAGCTTATCCATGGGACTTTTCCAACGGGGCAAAAGCGTTTTGCGTGACCTCGCCGTTATCCACGGCGGAACGAGCCGCTAGTCTCGCCGCCACACCTACAAAAACAAGGGGGCTCCCGTGAAAACTTTCGTTCCTCGACTCCTGGCCACGGCACTGGCTTTTGCCTCGTGGGAAGCCATGGCCGGCGCCGACATGGTGCTGCTCAACGGCAAGGTCTTCACCGCCGACAAGGCCCGGCCGATGGCGCAAGCCCTGGCCGTGGCGGACGGCAAGGTGCTGGCGGTGGGCAGCGATGCGGAAATCAGCGCCCTGGCGGACGCCGGCACCCAGCGCATCGACCTGGGCGGCAAGGCACTGATGCCGGGGCTGATCGACACCCACGCCCACGCCATCTTCGGCGGCCTGGAGATGTCCACCGCCAACATGGGCGATGAGCAGGTGAGCCTGGACGAGCTGGAGAAACGCCTGCGGGCCTGGCGTGACGATGGCACCGCGCGCCGGGGCGATGCGCTCTACGTAGGCGGGATGACCTCGGTCTACTGGGCCCAGGCCGAAGCGTTGGGCCAGCGCTTCGACCAGGGCGAGTGGGCCGGGGTGCCCATCGTCTTCGTCGGCAGCGACCACCACACCGCCTGGGCCAACGCCGCCATGCGCCAGCGCGCCGGCATCGACGCCAAGCTGCTGGCCAGCCTGCCCGAGGCCGAGCGCGGCACCATCGGCCTGGGCAAGGACAGCACGCCCAACGGCTTCCTGGTGGATGCCGGCTGGGACCGCGTGGCCGCCGTACTGCCACCGCTGGAGGCCGCGACCCTGCTGCGGGCGGGCGAAAACGCCGTGAACACCTTCAACAGCCTGGGCGTGACCGCCTGGATGGACCCGGCCGCCAACGGTGCACCGGGTGAGCCGCTGTTCGCCCTGAAGCCCACGGAGAAGTCCGTCGGCGTGCTGCCGGTGTACAAGGCCCTGGCGGACAAGGGCGAGCTGACCGCCCATGTCGCCGCGCTGCTGGTGGCCCACCCGAAGAGCCGCCCCGCCGACCTGGACACCCTGGAGAAGGTGCGCCAGCAGTTCCAGGGCATCGACAACCTGAGCCTGCCGGGGATCAAGATCTTCGCCGACGGCGTGCTGGAGTACCCGGCGCAGAGCGCGGCACTGATCGACCCGTACAGCAACAGCCACAAGCAGGGCGAACTGCTGATCGACCCGGCGCACTTCGGCGAACTGGTCAGTGCGGCGGATGCACGCGGCTGGCTCGTACACATCCACGCCATCGGTGACCGGGCCGTGCGCGAGGCGCTCAATGGCATCGCGCAGGCACGCCGAGACCGGCAGAGCGGCATCACCCACTCCATCACCCACCTGCAACTGGTGAACCCCAAGGAGTTCGCGCGCTTCAAGCCGCTCGACGTGAGCGCCTCGATGCAACTGCTCTGGGCTGCCGGGGACGACTACACGCTGGACATGGTCAAGCCCTACGTCAGCGCCTTCGCCTTCCGCTACCAGTACCCGGCCCATTCGCTGTTGAAGCAGGGAGCAACCCTCGCCGGCGCCAGCGACTGGCCGGTGTCCTCGCCCAATCCGTGGGCCGCCATGGCCCAGGCCATGACCCGCGAGGGAGAGAAAGGCGTGCTCAATGCCGACGAGCGTCTGGACCGGGAGACGATGTTCTACGCCTACACCCTCAACGCCGCCCGGGCCATCGGCCAGGAACAACGCATCGGCTCGCTGGCCGCCGGCAAGCAGGCCGACTTCATCCTCCTCGACCGCGACGTGTTCACCGTGGACGCCAAGGCCCTGGCCGAAACCCGGGTACTGAAGACCTGGTTCGGTGGCCGCGCGGTGTACGAGGCTGGCCTCTAGCTACAGCAACGCCCGCAGAACGGGCCGGGCCAACAAAAACGCCCCGGCAAGCCGGGGCGTTTCGGGTTCGGGTGCGACTTACTTGCCGGTCTTTACCGTGCTCCACACGCGGGTACGGACGCGGTCGAGCTTCATGGGCACGGCTTCGAGGGCGAACAGCTTGGCCATGACCTCTTCCGGCGGGTAGATGGTCGGATCGGCCTTGATGTCCGGGTTCACCTGGACGTCGGAGGCGCTGTTGCCGTTGGCGTACTTCACGTAGTTGCTCACGCCAGCGATCACCTCGGGGCGCAGCAGGTAGTTCATGAAGGCGTAACCGGCCTTCTCATTCGGAGCATCGGCAGGCATGGCCACCATGTCGAACCACATGGGCGAACCTTCCTTGGGAATCGAGTACTTCACCTCGACGCCGTTGCCGGCCTCCTTGGCGCGGGTGGCGGCCTGGAGGATGTCGCCGGAGAAACCGACGGCCACGCAGATCTCGCCGTTGGCCAGGTCGCCCACGTACTTGGAGGAGTGGAAGTAGCGCACGTAGGGGCGCACTTTGAGCAGCGCAGCCTGGGCGGTCTTGTAATCATCAGCCTTCTGGCTGTGGTGCGGCAGGCCCAGGTAGTTGAGGGTGATGGGCAGCAGCTCGGGGCCGTTGTCGAGGATGGCGACGCCGCACTTGGCGAGCTTCTCCATGTACTCGGGCTTGAAGATCAGGTCCCAGGAGTCCAGCGGGGCGTTGTCGCCCAGCACGGCCTTGACCTTGGCGGGGTTGTAGCCGATGCCGGTGCTGCCCCACATGTAGGGGAAGCCGTGCTCGTTGCCCGGGTCGTTCACTTCCAGCGCCTTCATCAGCACCGGGTTGAGGTTCTTCCAGTTGGGTAGCTGGGACTTGTCCAGCTTCTTCAGGGCGCCGGCCTGGATCTGCTTGGCCATGAAGTGGTTGGAAGGCACCACGATGTCGTAGCCGGATTTGCCGGTCATCAACTTGCCGTCGAGCGTCTCGTTGCTGTCGTACACGTCGTAGACGGCCTTGATGCCGGTCTCCTTGGTGAAGTTGGCGACAGTGTCGGGGGCGATGTAGTCGGTCCAGTTGTAGATCTTCACCGTATCCGCTGCCTGGGCCACACCGGATACGGCGAGGGTCAGGAGCATGGGCGCGAAGGAACGTCTCATTGTGGTTGTTTCCTGGCTGTAGAAAGGGTGAACGAGGCACCGCAAGCGTAGAACGATACCGGCGTGTCGCCAGCTTCATCCGCAGGATGGGACGAGACAATGTCTGCGCGGGGCCCATCCTTCCCTGCGGGCCCGCTGGCAAGAATGCGACTGGCGCGGGCGGCCTACAAGTACTTGCCGGTGCTCTGGCGCGCGGGCCGCGACGCTTTGCCAGGGCCGACGCCGCGCCCTGCGGCGATTCGGGCGTTTACCGCCGGCCCGACCGCGACGAAAATACGCACCCCGCCTTCACTGCCACGAGTGCCCGATGCGCGACCTGCCTCCCTTCTCCGCTCCTGTCGTCGAGCTGGTCCAGACCGGCCCGGACCAGGCCGACCTGATCCGCAATCTCTACCAGTTCTATGCCTATGAGTCCTCGGACTGGGAGCAGGAGGACGTGGAGGCCGACGGCCGTTTCTACCTGCATGAGGAGCACCTGGTGCGCTACTGGCAGGAGCCCGACTGGAGCGCCAACCTGCTGCTGGTGGACGGCTTCATCGCCGGGTTCCTGCTGGTGGAGGCCAGCGAGCTGCCGGGAATGGACGCGCTGGAGCTGGCGGACCTGTTCATCCTCAAGAAGTACCGGCGCCAGGGCCTGGGGCGCGCGCTGGTCACCCAGGTGCTGACCAGCGGAGAACGCGATTGGCTGGTGCGTTTCTACCAGGACGATGCCACCGCCCTGGCCTTCTGGCAGGCGGTGCTGCAGGACCTGCCCCGTGCGGTGCAGCAGATCGAGCTGGCGGACGAGCCGCTGCTGCTGAACTACCGGGTGGTGCAGGCCACTCATTGAGTCACGGACGGGGCTGGAACGATGGGGCCACCCGTCTCGCTTTCCGGCCACGAGTGAACTCCGGTGGGTGACGAGCTGTCAGTTCGCTGTCGGCTCGCCGGGTGGACGGCATGGCCATGGGCCATCCGGGCGAGACACTCCCGCGACAGGGAGCCGGCTTCCGTCATGCCCGCCCGGCGGGCCCGTCCATCACCCTATGAAGATTGCGCCATGTCCCGACCCCGTCCCCCGTTCGCCTTCCGCTCCCTGCTCTCCCCGCGCCTGCTCGGCGCCAGCCTGGCCACCGGCCTGCTGCTGGCTGGCAGCGCCGCCCTGGCCGAGGAGGAGAAAGCCGGCAACGTCCGCTGGATCAGCGACAGCCTGACCACTTACGTCCGCAGCGGGCCTACCGATGGCTACCGCATCGTCGGTACGCTGACCTCGGGTCAGAAGGTGAAGCTGCTCTCGACCCAGGGCGACTACAGCCAGGTACGCGGGGAGAACGGCAGCGCCGTGTGGATTCCCAGCCGCGACCTGCAGGAGGTGCCCGGCCAGGCCGAGCGGCTGCCGCAACTGGAACAGGAGGTGGCAGAGTTGAGCACGCAACTGGCCAGCATCGACGACACCTGGAAGCAGCGGGTGCAAGGCATGCAGGAGACGCTGGACTCGCGCAAGGCGTTGATCGACGAACTCCAGGCCGCCCGCGCCTTGCTGGACAGCGAGCTGAGCCAGGCCCGTTCGGACCTGCGCGAGGCCCAGGCGCAGCTGGGAGATGAGAACAAGCAGGTGCTGATGCGCTACATGGTGTACGGCGGCAGCATTGCCGGCGCCGGCCTGCTAGCCGGGCTGGCGCTGCCGACGCTGCTGCGGGTCAGGCGCAAGCGCAACGACCAGTGGATCTGAGGCGGGTGCTGGCCCGAGTCCATCCGGGCCGATCGCGCTTCACGCGAAGCGCAGGGTGACGCGCCGGTTGTGCCGGCTCTTCTTCTCGATCTTGTCGCAGACCACCTGGCCGACCTCGGCGGTGTTCTTCACATGGGTGCCGCCACAGGGCTGGATGTCGACACCGGGAATGTCCACCACCCGCACCATGCCCTGCATGACCGGCGGTGCCACGGCCTGGGTGCGGGTCATCTCCAGCACGGTCTGGTACTCGCTGGACGGCAGCATGTGGACGCGCACGTCCAGGGCTCCATTGACCAGCTCGTTGAGGCTCTGGGTGATCACCTCCTTGTCGAGGGTGGACTCGGGCAGGTCGAAGTCCAGGCGGCCCTTCTCCGCACCGATGCTGCAGCCGGTGACCGGCGCATCGATGATCGAGCAGAGCAGGTGCAGGCAGGTGTGCATGCGCATGTGCTGGTAGCGACGCTCCCAGTCGAGGCAGCCCTGCAACTCCATGCCGGTGGTGACCACCGGTGCGCCCTCCTCCAACTGGTGCCAGATGATCGATTTGAGCAGCGGGTCGCGCTGGGTGCCGATCACCGTCGCCACCGAGCCATCGGGCAGCAGGAAGTGCCCCTGGTCACCCGGCTGGCCACCACCGGTGGGATAGAACAGGGTCTGATCGAGGGCCACGCCCTGCTCGCTGACGGCGAGGACGCGGGCGGTGAAGGTGCGCTGGTAAGGCGCCTCGTCGAACAGGGCATGGGTATGCAGGGTGAATACCGACATGAGGTCAGCCTCCTATGCTGATGAGGTGGGGTTGCAGCACGGACCTGACCAGGGCACAGAGGCCCGGCGGGTCCAGCAGGGTGATGTCCTGGACCGGCCCGACGATGCGCAGGTTCAGGGGGTAGCGCGGGGCCGGTACCACGGCACCGAGGTTGCGCAGGCGGTACTGGCGGTGGTGTTGCTCGCTGAGGGTGCATTCCAGGGACAGGCAGCCGAGGCGACGGTGGTCGGCGTCCAGCACCATCACCTCGCCCGACTCGGGCAGCTCACCCACCAGGTGCAGGCGCTCGCCGAGAACGAACGCACCGAGGAAGCCGCAGTTGGACGACATGCTGGCCCGCTGCATCTGCAACTGGTTGACGATGCTCACCCGGGTGTTGGCGGGCACGTCCCGGGTGATGACGCAGGCGGGACTGATGAACACGTTGTCGCCGATGCTCACCGCGCCGAGGATGCGCGCTCCAGCGCCGACTTCCACACCGTTGCCAAGCCGAGGGTGGCGCTTGCCGCCGGGGTTGTCGGCGATGCCGCTGGCGCCGAGAGTGACGCCCGCCAGCAGGTAGCAGTCGTCGCCGATCTCGCAGGTTTCGCCGATGACGGTGCCGAAGCCATGATCCAGCACGAAGCGCCGCCCGATGCGCGCGGCCGGGTGGATCTCAGCGCCAGACTGCAGCTTGCCGGCGCTGGCGAGCTTGTGGGCGATGATCTCGCGCTCCGCCAGCCCGCCATGCAGCCACACCTGATGGGCCAGACGATGGAAGAGGATGGCCTTGAACGACGCATAGGTCTCGAGGATCAGCCCGGTACGTCCGCAGGACGCGGGATCGCGCGCGGCATAGGCCTGGAGGTCCTCGGCCACCTGCTGCACGGTTGCTTCCATGATGCCGTCGAGGTGCGGCATGAGCATGCCCAAGTCATCGGAAGACAGGATGCGGACCAGGTGGTCCAGCAGCCTGTCGTAGAGTTTCAACCGATCGAGATATCCCCACATGCTGTTAGCCCTCCCCTGGCTGGTCATTCGAAATGTGGCAGGTAGCTGTCGACGCCGTCGTACACCAGGGTCAGCACCCGGGTTCCGGTGGGCAGCTCATGGGCCAGCTCGGCGATGGCCACGAGGTTGGCCGCCGAGGACAACCCCAGGCTGATGGCATCGGTGCGCATGGTGTGGCGCACCCGATCCAGGCAGGCGGCCTTGGAGACCTTGAGCATGCCGTCCAGCACGCCGAGGTTGAGGATGCGCGGCACCAGGCCGATGGACAGGCCCTGGATCTCGTGCGGGGCGTGGCGGTCGTTGAGCAGGTCGCATTGCTCCGGCTCGACGCCGAACACCCGCAGGTGCGGCCAGCGTGCCTTGAGGATTTCCCCCAGGCCGGTGATGTGCCCACCGGTGCCGATGCCGGCCACCAGGCAATCCAGCGGCCGGTCGTCGAAGTCCCGGAGGATTTCCTGCGCGGTGGTGCGCCGGTGGATCTCCGGGTTGGCCGGGTTGCGTTGCTGGTTGAGCATCACGTAGCCGGGGTTTTCCAACTGCAGCTCCATGGCCTTCTCGCCGTGGGAGTTGTTGCCACGGCGACTGTCGGAGAGCACCACCTCGGCGCCATACAGCCGCAGCAGCTTCTGCTTTTCGGGGCTGTAGTTGTCGGGGATGACCAGCACCACGCGGTAGCCGAGCAGGCTGCCGGCCATGGCCAGGCCGATGCCGGTGTTGCCGCCGCTGGGTTCGATGATGGTCTGCCCGCTGCCTGGCACGAGGATGCCGCGCGCCTCGGCGTCACGGACCATGGCCAGGGCGATGCGGGCCTTGTGGCTGCCACCCGGGTTGAGGGACTCCAGCTTGGCGTAGACCTCCAGGCCGGTTTCGGCACTGAAGGCGGCGAGGCGGACCACTGGCGTCTCGCCGATAGCCTGAAGCAGCGATTCGTGGATCATCTCGGTCCCTCAGTACAGCGGCATGTCGTGGTCGACATCCCGGGCCCAGGCCTTGATGCCGCCTTGCAGCACCCGCAAGCCGGTGAAGCCGGCACTCAGCAGCAACTGGGCGGCGCGCTCGGCGCGCGTGCCGCCGTAGCAGACGATGCACAGTGGACGTTCGCGATCGAGTTCAGCGAGGCGGGCATCCAACTCGCCCAGGGGCAGGTTGAGACTGCCGGGCAGGCGACATACCTCCAGCTCGTTCGGCTCGCGCACGTCGAGCAGTTGCAGCTTCTCGCCTCGGGCCAGACTCAGCTGCAGCTCGCGCGGGCTGACGAAGAAGTCGGCGGGCAGGGTCGATTCGCTCATCTGGCTGGAGGCACAGACCACCGGCTCCTCCACCTGCAGCTCGCGGTCGGTACGACTTGGCGAGCAGGTGGGGCAGTCCGCGCGGCGCTTGAAGCGGATCTCGGAGAACTTCATCGACAGCGCGTCGAAGCGCATCAGGCGCCCCACCAGGGGTTCGCCGATACCGAGGATTAGCTTGATTGCCTCGGTGGCCTGGATCAGTCCGACCACGCCCGGCAGTACGCCTATGACGCCGCCGGCATTGCAGTTGGGGGCGAGTTCGGCAGGCGGGCTCTTGGGAAACAGGCAGCGGTAGCAGGGACCGTCCTGGTGGTTGAACACGCTCATCTGTCCGTCGAAGCGATGCAGGGCACCGTACACCAGCGGCCGGCGCAACAGCGCGCAGGCATCGTTGAGCAGGTAGCGGGTGCCGAAGTTGTCAGTGCCATCCACCACCAGGTCGTAATCACCAACGAGGCGCATGGCGTTGTCGGGGGTGATGGCGCAGTCGTGGGCGTGGATCTGGATGCCGGGGTTGAGGTCCTCCAGGCGGCGCCGGGCGGATTCCACCTTCGGCAACCCGAGGGTGGAGGTGCCATGCACCACCTGGCGCTGCAGGTTGCTGCTTTCCACCCGGTCGAAATCCACCAGCCCCAGGGTGCCGACGCCGGCTGCCGCGAGGTAGAGGCTCACCGGGGAGCCCAGGCCACCGGTACCGACCACCAGCACGCGAGACTTCTTCAGTCGCAACTGGCCCTGACGCCCGACATCCGGCAGGGTGATGTGGCGCACGTAGCGCCGCACTTCATCGTTGCTCAGTTCGTCGACATCCAGCCCGCCGGAGGTGGCGAGCATGATGTCCAGCTCGACGCCCGGGGCCAGTTCGCTGTCCACGTCCACCAGCTCGCCGTTGGCGGTGAGCAGGAAGTGCTCCTTGATCTGGGCGTTGCCGTAGAACAGGTGCTCGCGCAGGGCGGCATGCCGTTCGCAGATGCCTTCCACCAGCTCGCGCACCGTCCGGCCTTCGCCTTCCACCCGCGCGGCGGGCAACTTGGCGACCCGCGCCAGTACGTCGGGGAAGATCACCACATTCATAGCCAAACTCCTTTTCTTGCAGGTCGTTATGGGTTGCCGGGGAATTCCCGGCTGCAGACGAATCCTTCGCCGTTCCATTCGAATAGCTTGGCGCCCATCGCCTCGCCGGCGCGGACGTCCACCACGAGGTAGGTCACGGGGTGGATGGGCTGTCCCATGAACAGCGCCTTGTCCTCGTCCTCACGGCTGAAATAGGCCCCCACGTCCGGGTGGGAGTGGTAGATGACGCGCACCGGGTTGTCCCCGCGCAGGCTGCGGTTGAGCAGCAGCGTGTCGGCGACGGCGAAGGTGTAGCCGTTGGCGGCGCTGCGTCGGTACACCTCGGGGCTGCGTTCGTTGAGCTGGTTCTGAATGTTCTCGCCACGGTGTACCCGGGCATCGGCGAACACGAAGCCGCAGCACTCTTCGGGGTAGGTCTCGGCGGCATGGCGGTAGATGGCGCCGAGGACTTCGGCGCTGAAGACGTCCTGGTCAGCCATGGGTCAGTCCTTCTTCGCCAGGAACTTTTCCATGGGCACCTTGGTGATGGCGAAGCCGATCAACAGCAGCGAGGAATAGAACGCCAGGTCACGGGAGATGGTGTGGCCTTCGTACCAGGCCCCGATGATCACAGCGAACACCGGGAAGATGATGAAGACGAAGGACAGGATCACCGGATTGAGGCGCTTGAGCAGGAAGAAGTACACGATGAAGCCGCCCACCGATGCGCACAGCCCCAGGTAGGCCAGCGCCCCCCAGGAACGGCCGCTGATGGCGCCGAAATCCGGCTGCTCCACGCCCAACCCCACGAGGAACAGCATCAGGCCGGCCAGGCCGATGGGCAGGGTGTTGTAGGTGATGACGCTGATCTCCGCGCCCTTCTTCTTGGTCACCACGTAGCACAGCGCATGCATCACGGCCGCCGCGAGGATGGCGAGCACGCCGACGGCCTCGGAGTGCTCCAGGCTCAGCCCCTGCCCGCGCAGGATCATGAACAGGCTGCCGAAGCCGATGGCGATGCCGACCACTTGGGAGAGGTAGATGCGCTCCTGCAGGAACAGCGAGGAGAAGATCAGGATGAACACCGGCATGCAACTGAACAGCAGTGCAGTGAGCCCGGAGGAGACGTGGGTCTCCCCGTAGTTGAGCAGGTAGTACGGCACGCTGAAGTAGCACAGGGTGACGAACACGAAGAAACCGAAGCTGCCCCGAGGGAAGAAGATCGAGTCGCCACGGATCAGGGCGAAGCAGAGGAACAGCGGGAAAGCGATGAGGAAGCGCAGGCCGGAAGCGGTGAGCGGTGGCACGGTTTCCACGGCGATCTTGATGCCCAGCCAGGTGGTGCCCCAACTGAGGCACACAGTCAGGAACAGCAGGCTGGTGACCAATGCCCCCAGCCATTGCTTCCTGGATTTGCTGGTGTTTTCAATTACCGCGGACATTGGCATGATGACAATCCTTCGTAGCTGCTAAATTGACCCTCAAATACCAGGTATCAATCACTGATTGACACGGCTCAATCAGGCTATTAGGACGAAAAATGGCTGTCAAACCAATTATTGACACGGTGTCAATCCTGAAAGACGCACTGAATTCCGGGCAGGGCGCCAAGTACAAGCGCCTCGCCGGAGCGATGGAGATCAGGATCCTGGAAGGGACGATCGAAGGCGGCTCGAAGCTGCCCCCCCACCGTAACCTGGCGGACCGGCTGGGGGTCACCATCGGTACGGTGAGCCGTGCCTATGCCGAGCTGGAGCGGATGGGGCTGGTGGTGGCGCGGGTCGGCGACGGCACCTTCGTGCGGCGTCGCGGCCTGGAGCGCAAGCGCGACGAGGGCTTCCGCAACTTCATCGAGGAGGCGCCGGAGCTCTACGACATGAGCCGGAACATGCATATCCCCGGCCCTGAAACCGCCTTCCTCGCCCAGAGCCTGATGGACCTGGCACGAGACCCGCAGACCCTGCGGGAACTGGCGCTCTATACGCCGGACGCCGGTTTGCCACGCTACCGCCAGGCCGGCGCTGCATGGCTCGCCCATGGCGAGTTCCAGCCCCAGGCGGACCAGGTGCTGTGCGTCAACGGCGGCCAGCACGGCCTGCTCTGCACGCTGATGGCACTGTTGCGGGCCGGAGACACCATCGTCACCGAGCAGCTCACCTATCCCGGACTGATCACCGTGGCGCGGATGCTCGGCATCAAGCTGCTGGGCGTGGACATGGACGAGGAAGGACTGGTCCCGGAATCCCTCGACGAGCTATGCCGCAGCAACCGGGTGTCGGCACTGTACTGCACACCAACCATCCAGAACCCCACCACGGCCGTACTCTCGTCGCAGCGGCGGGAGGCCATTGCGCGGCTGTGCCGCGAACACAACCTGCTAATCATCGAGGACGAGGCCCACGCGGTGCTGGTGGAAGACCGCCCGCCACCGATGACCCACTACGCGCCGGAGCGCTGCATCCTCATCAGCAGCCTGAGCAAGGCGGTGGCGGCCGGGCTGCGGGTGGGCTACCTGCATGCACCGACTACGCTGGTCAGCCGCATCGCCGCCGCGTTGCGCGCCACCTGCTGGATGGCCACACCCCTGGCGCTGGAGCTGTCTACCCAGTGGATCGAGAACGGCACGGCGAGCAAGTTGCTGCACCAGCAGATCGCCGAGATCGGCCGGCGCAAGGCGCTCGTGGAGGGCTTGCTGGACGGGTTGCAGTACCGCACCCACCCGCAAAGCCCGCACTTCTGGATCGAGGTGCCGGAGGCCTGGCGCGCCTCCGACGTGGAGGCCGACCTGAAGCTGCGCAACTACCTGATCACCGCCGCCGAAACCTTCGCCGTCGGCCGGGCGGCGGTGCCCCAGTACGTACGCGCCAGCGTCAGCAATGCCTCCACCAGTGACCAGTTGCTGTACGACGGCTTCCTCGCCCTCGCCAGCACCCTGCGCCACGGGGCGGAACGTTTCGAAGCCTGATCAGCGCCAGTGGCGCTGCTGAACCTTGCGAGCACGGCCGACACCGGCCAGGCGCGCCAGGCCCAGCGCCAGGCTCTCCAGCAGCCAGGCCAGGAGGAAAGCCCAGGCCAGGCCCCAGCCGATGGCCTCGGGCACCAGCAGCACCTGGTAGCTGTAGGCGTTGGCGGTCTCCAGCAGCAGCTCGCGGTCGGCCGCGCTCAGCACGTGCCAGGTGCGTGCGTACCAGGCACCCTGCATGGCCTGCCATTCCAGCTGCAGCAAGGTATCGCGGTTGACCAGGGTGGCGACGCTGTCGGCGTCGCTGCGCATCACCGGGTCGTCGCTCTGGCGGTAATGCGCCACCAGGGCGTCGAGGTTGCCGTCGAAGAAGCGCTTGGCCGTCTCGCGGAACCCTGCCAGGGCGCGTTCGGCTTCCAGTCGATGGGCCTCCACGCGCTTGGCGTAGTCATCGACGAAGCCGGGAACCTGGACGCCAACCAGCAGCCCCAGGGTGAACAGCACCAGCCTCAGGTAGCTTCTCAGCATCGCCCCTCTCCTCTCAGGTCTGGCCCGAGGCCAGGCATTCGCCGCGTCGCCACAGGGCCCAGGCCCCGGGCTGGTAGCGCGTCCAGGTTTCGTTGTCGGTGAGCGGCTCGGTGGCGATCACCGTCACCACGTCATCCGGGGTGGTCTCGGCCTGGAAGTCCACCGTCAGGTCGGCGTCCTTCAACCGCGCCGGGCCGAAGGGCGCACGGCGGGTGATGTGGGCCAGCTTGGTGGAACAGAAGCAGAACAGCCAGTCACCGTCACTGACCAGGGCATTGAACACGCCCCGGGTACGGTACTCGGAACAGGCCTGCACCAGCACCGGCAGCAGCACCTCCACCGGCACCGGTTCCGGGAAGCCCTGGCGCACCCGGTTGAGCAGGTCGCAGAAGGCCGCCTCGCTGTCGGTGTCGCCCACCGGGCGGTAGAAGCTGGGAACGGGCTGGAAGTCCGCCAACTGGCCGTTGTGGGCAAAGCACCAGTTGCGCCCCCAGAGCTCCCGCACGAAGGGGTGGGTATTGGCCAGACAGACCTTGCCGACGTTGGCCTGGCGGATATGGCCGATGACGGTCTCGCTCTTGATCGGGTAGCGCTGCACCAGGCGCGCCACCTCGGACTCGACACTGGCCGACGGGTCCTGGAACAGGCGCAGCCCCCGCCCCTCGTAGAAGCCGATGCCCCAACCGTCACGGTGGGGGCCCGTACCGCCGCCACGCTGCATCAGGCCGGTGAAGCTGAACACGATGTCGGTGGGGACGTTGGCACTCATGCCGAGCAGTTCGCACATGGATCAAGGCTCTCGTTTCATGGCCCGCCGCAACAGGTCGGCTTCCCGTTCCAGGCGCGCCTGGAGCGCAGTGCGCCCCAGGGGCAGGAAACGGGTCAGCGCCCGCCACAACAGGCCCGCCAGGTCACCCCGGCGTCTTGGAATCAGGTGGAGATGCAGGTGGGGCACGTGCTGGTTCGCATCCGGCCCGTCGTTCACCAGCATGTTGATGCCCTGTTCGCCAAGGCCAGCCCTGCGCATCGCCGCCATCAGCTCATCGGCCAGGGGCAGCAGGCGCGCGCGGGCGCTCTCGGGCAGGTCATGGAGATACGGCGCATGTTGCCGGGCGACCACCAGGACGTGGGCCGGGCGCAGGGGGAAGATGTCCAGCAGCACCAGGAAATCCGCCTCCTCGTGCAGCACATGAGCCGGTGCATGGCCACCGGCGATGGCGCAGAACACGCAATCCATCGGGCACTCCCTGGCGAATGAAAGGGTCCTGCTGCGTGGCTAGAGGCGCGGTTCGATCCGCAGGCGGCGGTCGCCGCGGGCATCGGTGCGGGTGTCGAAGCGGGCATCCCCCTCGCGCTCCATCAACTGGCGCAGGGTGGGCTCCTCATCGTCCACGGGCTCCTCGGCCGGCCGCTCGCGGGCCGCACGGCGAGCCTTGATCGCCCGCTCGATGGGCCAACGGATGGCCACGAAGACCAGGTACAGCACCAAGCCGATCATGCCGTACATGGCCAGGTCGGAGACCGCCTTCCAGGCGTTGTTGCCCACCTTGAACACCATGTCCAGCGCCGTCACCGCCACGGCGGGGGCGTACAGGTCACGGCCCGGATCCACCGGCGTAGGGGTCAGCAGCAGCACCGCCACTACCAGGCGCACCGGCTCGCGCAGCCAGCGCCACATCCAGCCGGTCGCACGGAAGCACACCAGCAGGCAGCCAAGGGCCGCCACGGCGTAGGCACCCCAGGCAAGTAGGTAGTCGTGTTCGTTCATTGGCTTCCGTGGCATGGCGGGCAAAGGGGCGCTTATGATAGCGACTTTTCCCCGCTCCGGCGTCCCCCCGCCGTCGCCCGCCGCCCCCGAGAGGACCTCATGTCATACGCCCCCATCGCCCGAGCCCAGGATGGCGCCGATCCCTACCGCTGGCTGGAAGAACGCGACGCCCCCGAGGTGCTGGATTACCTGAAGGCCGAGAACGCCTGGCTGGACGAGCAACTGGCCGACCAGTCCGACCTGCGCGAGCGCCTGTTCCAGGAAATCCGCGGCCGCATCCGCGAGACCGACCTGTCCCTCGCCACGCCCTGGGGTCCCTACCTTTATTACCAGCGCACCACCGCCGGCGATGAATACCCGCGCCACTACCGCTGTGCGCGCCCGCAGGACGGCTCCCTGGACATCGACCCGGCCACCGAGCAGTTGCTGCTGGACCCGAACGCGCTGGCGAGCGACGGCTTCCTCTCGGTCGGTGCCTTCAGCGTCAGCCCCGACCACCGCCTGCTGGCCTACAGCCTCGACACCAGCGGCGACGAGGTCTACGAGCTGTTCGTCCGCGACCTTGTGGACGGCACCCTGCATGCCCTCCCCTTCGACGACTGCGACGGCAGCATGACCTGGGCCAACGACAGCCGCACGCTGTTCTTCGGCGAGCTGGACGAGACCCACCGCCCCTTCCGCCTGCACCGTTACCGCCTGGGCGAGGCCCGTGCGGAACAGGTCTTCGAGGAACCGGACGGGCGCTTCTTCCTCGGCTGCCACCGTGCCAGCTCCGAGCGCCAGTTGCTGCTGGACCTGTCCAGCAAGACCACCAGCGAAACCTGGGTGCTGGACGCCGGGACGCCCGATGCCGACTTCCGCTGCATCGCCCCTCGCGAGGAAGGCCACGAGTACTACGTCGACCACGGCCAGGTCGATGGACACTGGTGCTGGCTGATCCGCAGCAACCAGGCCGGCATCAACTTCGCCCTCTACCTGGCCGAGGAGGCGGACCCGAGCCGCGAGCACTGGCAGGAGCGTATCCCCCACGACCCCGAGCGCATGCTGGAGGATCTCAGCCTCAACAGCAGCGCCCTCACCCTCAGCCTGCGCGAAGGCGGCCTGCCGGTGATCGAAGTGCACCCTGCCAGCGGCACCGCCTACCGCGTGCAACTGCCGGATGCGGCCTACAGCCTCTACGTGCAGGACAGCCTGGAGTTCGACAGCCCGGTGATCCGTCTGCGCTACGAAGCCCTCAACCGCCCTGCCCAGGTCCGCGAGCTGCGCCTGGCCGACGGTGAGCAGCGAGTGCTCAAGCAGACGCCGGTGGAAGGCCCGTTCGACGCCGATGCCTACGTCAGCCAGCGCCTCTGGGCCACGGCAGCGGACGGCACGCGCATCCCCATCAGCCTGGTCGCCCGCCGCGAAACCCTGGGCCACCCGGCGCCGCTCTACCTCTATGGCTATGGCGCCTACGGCGCGAGCCTCGACCCCTGGTTTTCCCATGCCCGCCTGAGTTTGCTGGACCGTGGCTTCGTCTTCGCCATCGCCCACGTACGCGGCGGCGGTGAGCTGGGCGAAGCCTGGTACCGCGCCGGCAAGCTGGAGCACAAGGCCAACACCTTCGGCGACTTCATCGCCTGTGCCGAGCACCTGCTGGCGGAGGGCCTGACGACCCGCGAACAGCTCGTCATCAGCGGCGGCAGTGCCGGCGGACTGCTGATCGGCGCCGTGCTCAACCAGCGCCCAGAGCTGTTCGCAGCGGCCATCGCCGAAGTGCCCTTCGTCGACGTGCTCAACACCATGCAGAATCCCGACCTGCCGCTCACCGTCACCGAGTACGACGAGTGGGGCGACCCGAACCAGCCCGAAGTGTTCGAACGCATCCGCAGCTATGCCCCCTACGAAAACGTGAAGCCCCAGGCCTACCCGGCGCTGCTGGTGGTGGCCGGCTACAACGACTCGCGGGTGCAGTACTGGGAAGCCGCCAAATGGGTGGCGAAGCTGCGGGCGACCCGCACCGACGACCACCTGCTGCTGCTCAAGACCGACCTCGGTGCCGGCCACGGCGGCATGAGCGGGCGCTACCAGGCGCTGCGCGACGTCGCCCTGGAATACGCCTTTCTGTTCAAGGTGCTGGGGCTGGCTGCCGCGTGAAGGTCCAGCGCCTGCTGTTCATCTGCGGCCAGAATCGGCTGCGCAGCCCCACCGCCGAGCAACTGTTCGCCAGCTGGCCAGGGATCGAGACCGACTCGGCCGGCCTCAAGGCCGAGGCGGAGACCCCGGTAACGCCCGAGGCCCTGGCCTGGGCGGACCTGATCCTGGTTATGGAGGGCAGCCATCGGCGCAAGCTGGCGGCACGCTTCCCCGCCGCGCTCAAGGGCAAGCGCGTGGTCAGCCTGGATATCCCCGACGAGTACGACTACATGGACCCGGCCCTGGTGGCGCTGCTCCAGGCCCGGGTACCGCCGCTGCTGCGCTAGGGCGCCGGCGTCTTCTCACCGTTGCCCAGCCCCCTGCTGTTACGGTCGAGCTGTTCCTGCAGCAGCGGAATGCGTTCGTCACGCGGGTCTGCCTGGCGCGTGGTCGGCGGGTTCACCAGCAACGGCGGACTGCCCGGCGGGGCGGCAGACGGAAGGCTCGGCGGACTGGGTTGGGAATAGGGCTGTGGCGTGGCGGTACCGGGCGAACCGGGTGCCGGCGTGCCGGGCGAGCGCAACAAGGGCGGCTGCTGGGCCTGGGCGGCGCAACTGATCGCGACCAGCGCGGAAAATGCGAGCACAATGGCGCGCTTCATCTGGACCTCCTGCCTTTCGGCATCGACGTTCCCAGTCTAACGGCCAGCTCACGGCTGCCCGACCACTCCGACGGAATGCCCCATGACCAACAACGACATACTGCGCAGCCTGCGCTACCTGCTGGACATCAGCGACGCACGGGTGGTGGAAATCATCGGCCTGGCCGACCAGGAAGTGAGCCTGCAGGAAGTCGCGGCCTGGCTGACCCGCGAAGATGAGGAGGGCTACCACGCCTGCAGCGACCGGCGCCTGGCCGGCTTTCTCGACGGGCTGGTCTACGCCATGCGCGGCAGGGACGAGAGCCGCCCGCCCTTCCCCCTCGAACTGCCGATGAGCAACAACCAGGTGCTGAAGAAGCTGCGCGTGGCCCTGGAGCTGCGCGAGGACGACATCCTCGACATCCTCCGCGAAGCCGACCTGCCCATGACCCGTGCCGAGGTGGGGGCGCTGTTCCGCAAGAAGGACCACAAGAACTACCGCCCTTGCGGCGACCAGGTGCTGCGCAACTTCCTCCGCGGCCTCACCGCCAGACGGCGCCCGCCTCAAGGCTGAGAACCTTCATCGGCGCGTCTAGAATTCATCGGCCGGCCACCGGAACCTTGCCGTAACGGCGCCAGTCACACCCCTCGATGACCTCAAGGAGTAGCCGATGAAAATCCTCATGGTGCTGACCTCGCATGACCGCCTGGGCGATACCGGCCAGCCGACCGGCTTCTGGCTGGAGGAGTTCGCCGCGCCCTATTTCGCCTTCCGTGATGCCGGGGCCGAAGTGGTACTGGCCTCTCCCCGGGGTGGGCAGCCGCCGCTGGACCCGAAGAGTGACGACCCGGCCGCGCAGACCGAAGCCACCCGCCGCTTTCGCAGCGACCCGCAGGCCCAGCAGGCGCTGGCCAACACCCTGCCGCTGGCGGGGCTGGTCTCGGCCGACTACGACGCCCTCTTCTACCCCGGCGGCCATGGTCCGCTGTGGGACCTGGTGGACGACCCCTTCTCCATCCTTCTGATCGAAGACCTGCACAACGCCGGCAAGCCGGTGGCGGCGGTGTGCCACGCCCCTGCCGTGCTGAAGAACGCCCGCGCCGCCGATGGCAACCCACTGGTGCAGGGCTGCGCGGTGACTGGCTTCTCCAATTCGGAGGAAGCGGCGGTGGGCCTCAGCGAGGTGGTGCCCTTCCTGGTGGAGGACATGCTCCGCGACCTCGGCGCCCACTACTCCAAGGTGGCCGACTGGCAACCCCATGTGGTCGCCGACGGCCACCTGATCACCGGGCAGAACCCGGCCTCCTCGGAGCCCACTGCCGCCGCGTTGTTGCAGTTGCTCGGGGAGTGAAGTGGTGCCCGGTGGGCCAGCTAGAGCCCTTCCCGCCCGGGCCGATCATCAGGCGCTTCGCGAGCAGCGCCGGCTCCTAAGGGAAGGGACGGGCCGTAGGTGGGCCTCAGCCCACCGCATCCAGGCGACTCATGGATGAGATGGACAGCGGTAGGCCCGTAGCCACATCACGTCCACAAACCAACCATCTCAGAGCTCTGGACGCATCCCTGTCAGCTCGTCGTTGTCCATGCCCTGTGTTTTCAGAAGAACTGCGAAACGCTCAGTTTCACGTTCCGCCCCACACCGGAGACGGCGTCGCCGAGATAGGGGTAGTACTCACGGTTGAACAGGTTGTCGACCGCCAACCGCGCTTCGAAACCTTTGGCGAATTGAGGCTTCCAGCTGGCAAACACACCGTGCAAGGCATAGCCCTGGCTCTGCGTGTAGCTCCAGAACGCCATCCGAGGGTCATCATCTACCGGCGAACGGTCCTGTTTGCGCACAAACTGCCCGGTCCAGCCCATGGCCATGTCCACTTCCGGCACCTTCACGCCCAGCGTGGCCACTGCCTTGCGAGGCGGTATCTCGGCAATCCAGGTCGGTTGTCCCCAGGGGTTCGCCGGAGATGCATCACGACGTCCGCGGACGTAGGAGATCGACAGGCTGCCGAACACCCGTGCGCTGTCATAGAACGACTCCACCTCCAGTCCTTCGATGGTGTAGCCCGGCAGGTTGCGGTTGTTCGAGAGAGTGCCCGGGCAATCGGTACTGCTGCTGAGCTTCTCGGCGCAGTAGACACCTGTGCGCTTGAAGATCTCATCCTTGCCACGGTTGCGGAACAGGGTGGTACGGATCTGCAGGCTGTCGCTGTCAACCAGCAACCGGTCCACGTTTAAGATGCTCCCCAGACGAATGCCCGTGATGCGTTCGGGATCGAGATTGCGACTGGTGCCCGGAACACTGCTGAGCGCACTCTGCACCTCGTACAGCTCGTCGATCAGGGGCGCGCGCCAGGTCTTGCTGTAATCCGCGAAGAACGCCAGATTCTCCGTCGCGGTCCAGAATATACCCAGGCGAGGCGACCACCCGGTATAGCGGACCTGACTGTAGTCATGCCCAACTGCGGGGTCCGGGTTGTTGAAGCGAGGAGCCAGGTTGGGCTCTCCCTTGCTGATTACCTGATCGTAGCGAAGGGCCGGTGTGATGGTCACCGAGCCGAAGGTGATGGCGTCCTGCAAGAAGCCGCTACGCGTCTCCTGCTCGCCTGATGGCATGTAGTAGGGCTGATAAAGGCCAAAGTTGTAATTCGCATCACGGGACTTCCCGAGGTCCTTCATCAGAGTGTCGCGCTCATGTCCGTGCCACTGCACACCCACCGTTGCCACATGGGCAAACGGCCCGGTGTCAAAGCGGCTTTCATTCTTCAGTTCCGCCAAGCGGTCGGTGTAGTTCACCCAACTCTCGTTGCCCAATGAACCAGACAGCCCGGTCGAGGCATTGTCCGGCCGCTTGTCGTGCTGATCGGTCTTGGAATAGGCGTAGCTGGCTGTAACGTTGACCCAGGGATTGTCGAGCGGTGCGTAGTTCCATTTGAGGGAGTAGTTCTCATCGTCCTGGTCGCGGTAGACCAGCTTGCGCTTCCACGCACCGTCCAACCCGTAGCGAGCGATCTCAGCCGCCGTGGGCGCGGCCATTTCATCGCGCTTGGCTGCGAACGGCTCCCAGGCCTGGCTTCCGGACTGCATCGCAGACAGGGTGAGCACATGCTCCTCATTGAGGCGCAGGTTGCTCTTGAACAGAAAGGCATCGAGCTGATTCTCGGAGTATACGAAGCGCGTGCCATCGGGACGCTTGATATTCCCACCGTCACGCCAGTTCATGAACAGCAGGCCGTCGAGCATCTTGTCTTCGGTCTGACCGTAGACGGCTCCGCTGTATATCTCCTGGCGGTCATTGGTGTGGTAGCCGTACTTGACGAATGCCCCTACATCACGCCCGTCCTGGAGAAGGTCGGCCGGGTCCTTGGTGTCGACCTTGATCACGCCGCCGAAGCCACCGTTTCCGTAGAGCGAATTGTGTGGCCCCTTGTCGACCTCGACGTTCTTGATCAACTCCGGCTCGATGAACACCGAGCCCTGGCGGTACTTCTCGAAGCCCTTTGGGGCGCCATCGAGGATAACCTTGACGTCCTCGACATCCCCCATGCCCCAGATATTCAGAGTTTGCCCACCTGGCCTGGGTGAGCCACTGGAGCTGACCCCAGGCAACGTATCCAATAGTTCGCCAATGTTGTCGGCCTGCTTGCGGTCGATGTCTTCCTGGGTCAGCACCGAGCGCCCCACAGTGCTGCTATCGATGGCATCCCCCATGATGCTGGTGCTGCCCAGGTTGAGGACGTTGTCATTAGCAGGTGCCTGATCATTCCCCGGCAAGCGCCGCACCACGAACCCATCCCCTGCTTCCACCAGCTCCAGCCCCGTCCCCGACAGCAACCGCTCCAGGGCCAGGCGCGGGCTGTAGCGGCCCTTCAGCGCCGGCGCACGCACATCGCGCAATTGGGCTTCATCGAACAGCACCTGAAGTTGCCCCTGCTGGGCGAGGCTGGTCAGGGCGCTGGCCATGGGTTGGGCCGGCAGGTCGAAGTCGTGGTCCTGTGCCAGGGCCGAGGCGCTGGCCAGCCAGGCCGCCAGAGCGCTGCCGGCAACGAGCCGGCGCAGGGCGAAGCGGGTGGTACGGGTGTTCATGCAGGTCTCCCCTTGTGCTGCAGGACCGCCACGGCAACTGGCGGTTACCGGGAGGAAGACGCACAGACGAGAAAAACCCACATATGCGAATGAAAAATATTTTTATTTGTAGCGAATCAACCAGGCCTTCAGCGCGGATGGATCAACGCTCGCCCATCCGCCAGACGCTCGACCTGGACCGGCAGCAATTGCGGCAAGGCAGCGAGGAAGGCATCCGGGTTGGCGAGGTTGAGGCTGCCGGAGACACGCCGCTGGGCCAGCCTCGGGTCTGCCAGGCCCACCGGGGCCGGGCGATAGAGCGACACCTCGTCGAGTAGCTGCGCCAAGGGGCGATCCCGGAAGACCAGTTGCCCCCTGCGCCAGCTGGCGATCTCCTCGGGCCGGCGTTGGCCTTGTTCGAGGGTGGCGGTGCGGTAGTCGTAATCGAGGCTGTCCCCTGCCAGCAGTTCCAGCGGCTGCGCCGTTCCTGGATGAGGCTCGACGGCCACATGGCCGCTCTCCACCGCCACATCCAGCCGCTGCTCGCTGCGCCTTACGTTGAAGCGGGTGCCCAGTACCCTCACCCGCCCTTCTCCGGCGATGACGTCGAAGGGACGAGCTTCATCACGGGCAACGGCGAAGAAGGCTTCACCTTCCAGCAGGTCCACCTCCCGGTGATCGTCATACAGGCGAACGCGCAAGCGCGTGGCGCGGTTGAGGTCGATGCGGGTGCCATCGGCCAGGGTCACCTGCTGCGTGGCGCTACGGGGGCTGGCAAAGGTCTCGTCGACCTCGGGCCCGCCCCGGGAGACCAGTATCAGGACACACGCGAGCAGCAAGGAAGCAACGGCAGCCAGGGGCAGGCGCCAGCGGCGCGGACGCAGCGGCACTACCGGTGCTGAAAGGCTCGGGCGCGGTACGCGATCAAGTTCAGCCCAGATCTGCTGCATCTCGGAAAAGGCGCGGGCATGAGCAGGGCTGGCGGCCAGCCAGGCCTGCAACTCGGCTTCATCCCGTGCGCTGAACTGGCTGCCGGAGCGCCGCGCCTGCCAGGTCGCGGCCTGCTCGTCGATCGAGGGGCGTGCTTCCATCCACGTGTTCTCGTTCATGACACATCCTCCTGTCCCGCATCGAGCAGGCGCTGCCTGCAATGCAGGAGGGCACAGGCGACGTGCTTCTCCACCATGCTGAGGGAAATCCCCATGCGCTCGGCGACTTCGGCCTGGGAAAGCCCGTCGAACTTGTGCAGAACGAAGGCCTCCCGCCGGCGCGGCGGCAGATCATCCAGCGCCCGGGCCAGGTGATGCAAGCGCTGGTGCTGTTCGGCCTTGTCCTGGGGGCCTGGGGCGGCGTGCTCGAACAACGCCCCATCGTGCTCGACAGAGACTGGCTCCGTCCCACCCCTCACCTGCTGGCGTCGCCAGTGGTCACGCAGGAGGTTGCGGGCGATCTGGAACAGGAAGGCGCGGGGCTGGGCCACGCGGGCGCGATCGCGTGAACCCAGCCACTGGGCGAAGGCGTCCTGGGCGAGATCAGCCGCATCGGCCTGGCTGCCCAAGCGTTTGCCGAGGAACTTCAGCAGTTCGGCATGGAAGGCCCGGTAGGCGCCCGAGACGGTGCCACGGAACTGCTCATCCATGGCGGGCTTCCCCACCGGCCAGACCTGACTTCACGACACCCCCGACTGCAAGTGCTTCCCGCCCGGTCAAGGCTGACAGATAACGGAAAGCAACAAATGAGAATGCATATCATTAGATGTCAGACTTTTCCCGGCGTCAAGATCAGTCTCCTGAAACGAAAAACCGCGGCCGAGGCCGCGGTTTCGAAGAGCACCGATCAGTGCGCGAGGAGTGAGCCCCCGGTCTTGCCGGCAAGCTTCTCGGGCTTGATCAGGAAGCGGGCCAGGGCCGGCAGCAGCCAGAGCGCGCCGAACATGTTGACGATGAACATGAAGGTCAGCATCAGGCCCATGTCGGCCTGAAACTTGATTGCCGAGAACATCCAGGTCGCCACGCCGATGGCCAGGCACAGGCCGGTGAAGAGCACCGCTTTGCCGGTGGACTTCAGCGTCTGGTAGTAGGCCTCTTGCAGGGTCAGACCGGCGCGCAGGAAGCTTTCCAGGCGGCTGTAGATGTAGATGCCATAGTCGACACCGATGCCCACGCCCAGTGCAATTACCGGCAGTGTCGCCACCTTCACGCCGATGCCGAGGAAGGCCATCAGGGCGTTGCCCAGCACCGAGGTGAGGATCAGCGGGATGACGATACAGATGGTCGCCGGGATCGAGCGGAAGGTGATCAGGCACATGGCCGCAACGCAGATGTACACCAGGATCAGGATGGTCAGCTCGGTCTGGGCGATCACCTCGTTGGTAGCCGCTTCGATGCCGGCGTTACCGGCGGCGAGCATGAACTCCAGCCCGTCCTTATTGTGCTCCTCGGCAAAGCCCTGGACTGCCTTGACCACGCGCTGCAAGGTCTCGGCCTTGTGGTCGTTGAGGAACACCAGCACCGGTGCCAGGGAGCAGTCGGTGTTGTACAGCCCATCGGCGCGGCTGATGGAGTTGTTCAGCACGTCCTGGTTGCGGGAGAGGGTTTCCCACTTCAGGTTGCCTTCGTTCATCCCTTTGATCACCTGCTTGGAGACGGTGACCATGGAGATGGCGGACTGCACGCCCTGAGTGTTCTCCATCGTCCACATCAGCTCGTCGATGGGGGCCAGCGCTTCATGGGTGGAGCACCCTTCAGGCTTGGTCTTGACCATCACCACGAGCACGTCGGAGCTGGTGGAGTAGTTGCTGATGATGAAGTTGTTGTCCTTGTTGTAGCGCGAGTCCGGACGCAACTCCGGTGCGCCCTGGTCAAGGTCGCCGATCTTCAGGTTCTTGCCGTACCAGAGGCCGCCACCGAAGGCCATGATGGCGATGACCACGGAGATGGGTGCCACGGTGGGGTGGGCGAAGTTGGACAGCAGGCGCCAGAACGGGTGCTCGCGGGTGGCGTCCTTCTTGCTGCGCTGGATGGCTTTCTTGCTGATGCCGACATAGGAGATGGCGACCGGCAGCAGGATCAGGTTGGTGAAGACAATCACCGCCACACCGATGGAGGCCCCGATGGCCAGTTCGCGAATCACGCCGATGTCGATGATCAGCAGGGTGATGAAGCCCACGGCGTCGGCCAGGATGGCGATCATCCCCGGCAGGAACAACTGGCGGAAGGTGCGCCGGGCCGCAGTCAGGGCATTGTCGGCGTCACTGGATTGCAGGGCGATGCCGTTGATCTTCTGCACCCCGTGAGAGATGCCGATGGCGAAGATCAGGAACGGCACCAGCATGGAGTACGGGTCGAGCCCGAAGCCCACCGAGTGCATCAGACCCAACTGCCAGATCACCGCCACCAGGGTGGTGGAGAGCACGGCGATGGTGCTGCGGATGCACCAGGTGAACCAGTAGAGCAGCACCAGGGTGGTGAGGAAAGCGATGCCGAAGAAGGCCACGACCATGATCAGGCCGTCGATCAGGTCACCGACCTTCTTGGCGAAACCGACGATGTGCACCTGGACGTTCGGGTTCTGGGCCTGGTACTTGTCGCGGATCTTATCTTCCAGCTCATGGGAGAACTGGCGATAGTCGAGCTTCAGCAGCTTGCCCTGATCGTTCGGGTCCGGGTAGGACTCGAGCAGCGGCACGTCGATGATGCTGGACTTGAAGTTGTTGGCCACCAGGCGACCGATCTGGCCGGACTTGAGCACGTTGTTGCGCAGCTCTTCCAGGCTGTCGGCAGAACCGTCGTAGGTCTGCGGGATGACCTCGCCGCCGGCGAAGCCTTCCTCGGTCACTTCGGTCCAACGGACGCTGGGACTCCACAGGGACTTCAGGCCGGAACGGTCGACACCGGGAATGTAGAAGACCTCGTCGTGGATCTGGCGCAGGGTCTCCATGTAGTCCTTGCTGAAGATGTCCCCGTCCTTGGCTTCCACCGAGATGCGCACGGTGTTGCCCAGGTTCGCCAGGTCGTTGCGGTGCTCCATCATCTTCTGGATGAAGGGGTGGTGCAGCGGAATCATCTTCTCGAAGCTGGTGGACGGGCGCACCTGGGTGGCCTGCCAGAAGAGGAAGATGCTGACCAGCAGGCAGATGACGATCACCGCCGGCCGGTTGTTGAAGATCAGGCGCTCCAGGAAGGTCGCCTTGTCCTGGTGATGGTTACTCATCGAAACTCCCCCACCTTGTTATTGTTGGCCCAGCTCGGCGCCAGTCGGCGAGGCGACGCGCGCCCCACCCTGTCCCACCAGGATCAGGTTGCCCTTGCTGTCGACCGTGACACTGGCCAGCGACAGGCGATCGGCGCGGTTGACCACGCTGAAGGTGCGACCGGCGTCGGTGCTTTTCAGCACAGTGCCACCGTGGCCGACGACCAGCAGGGTGCCATCAGCAAGCAGGCTGCCGCCGGAAAGACCAAATTCCAGCTCACCGCCACGGGCGTTCTTGAGCGAGATGGTTTCCCAGGTCTGTCCGAAATCGGCAGAGCGGAACAGGTGGCCACGCAGGCCGTAGGCAATCACGACGCCGGGCTCTGCGGTACCGGAAACGCCGAACAGCGAGCCCTCGTAGGGCCCTTCGAGGCGTTCCCAGGTCTGGCCCCAGTCGGGGGAGCGGAACATGCTGCCCATCTCGCCGACGATGAACAGGCCGGAGTCCTTCACCGCTGCGATGGCATTGATGTGGTACTGGTCTTCGTTGTCGAGGCGGTCGCTGACGTCTTCCCAGTTCTTACCACCGTCCTCGGTGGCCAGCAGGGCGCCGTAGGAGCCAACGGCGAAGCCGGTGCTGGCGTCCTTGAACCAGACATCCAGGAGCGGGGCTTCACGCTGCAGGTCTTCGAACTGGAGTATCCAGGTCGCCCCGCCATCCTCACTGGCGAGAATCTGCGCGTCGTGGCCAACGGCCCAACCTTTCTTGTCGTCGACGAAGTAGACGGCGGTCAGCATCTGCCGGGTAGGCACCTTGGCCTGGGTCCAGCTCTTGCCGTCGTCGTCGGAATAGAGGATGTGGCCACGATCCCCCACGACAACCAGGCGCTTGCCGGCGTGGACGACGTCCAGCAGCAGGCTGGTGATGGCCTTGGGTGATTCGATGGAGTAGACCGGCGCTGCCTCGGCAGCATGCACGGTGGGCACCATGGCGGAAGTCAGGATGGACAGCACACTGAACAGCGAGAGCGCTTTGGCCAGCGGCGAGTGGAAGCGGAACGCCGGCTGGGCGGAATGACGCGCGCCACGACCGGACTGGGTGCGCCGCATGACGGGCTCACTCATACACCTTTCCCCCTTATTGTTATAGGTGGTCCTGCCCCACGGGCAGGCGGCTTATGCTATCCAGCTTTGGAAAGCGCTGACAATCGGCGGGACGTTATGTTTTGTTAAGCCAAACCCGCGTGATTGAGCCCTTATCAGGGCCTCTGATGAATGAAAAAGGCCGCTACCAGAGTAGCGGCCTTTTTCTGTCCTGCGAATCGATCAGCGAGTACCGCGACGACGCAGGGCAGACGGCTTGAAGTAGCCGTCATCCGGGATCGGCTGGGTGAAGTCGATGGTGCTCGACTCCTCGTTGTCGAGGTTCTGCACGTGGTAGCGGCGGGCCTGCAGATCATGGAACACGTCCAGCGCGGACCAGGTGGTCGGCAGGTCGTAGTAGTTCTTCAGGTAGGCCACCGAGACACGCCACAGCTCGCCGCGACCGTCGTACTGGTCGACCACGGCAGCTTGCCAGCTGTCCTCATCGAGGAACAGGGTGCGCTTGGAGTAGATGTGGCGGGCACCCGACTTCAGGGTGCCTTCCACGACCCACACGCGGTGCAGTTCGTTACGGGTGACGGCCGGATTCAGGTGGCCAGGCTTGAGCAGGTCCTTGTACTTAACCTCAGGGCTGGAGACCTTGTAGTTGTTGTACGGGATGTAGATTTCCTTCTTGCCCACCAGCTTCCAGTCGTAGCGATCCGGCGCACCGTTGAACATGTCGGTGTCATCAGCGGTACGCAGGCCGTCGGCGGCAGCGATGGGGGTGTCGTAGGCCAGGTTCGGCGCGCGGCGAACGCGGCGCTGACCGGCGTTGTAGCCCCAGGCCTGACGCGGCTCCTTCACCTGGTCCAGGGTTTCGTGCACCAGCACGGCGCCGCCAGCCAGGCGAGCCGGGCTCTTGGTGAAGGACAGGTAGTAGAACAGGATGTTGTTCAGGTCAGCGTACGACCCCTTCGGGTTGTAGTACTTGAACAGGGCTTCCTGCTGCGAGGTGACCAGGGAGTAGTCGCCGTTGCGCTGCACGGCCACTTCGGAGGCGCGACGCACGATGTAGGAACCGCGGTAGCGAACGATGTGGTTCCACAGGGCCTCGACACCGTTCTGCGGGATCGGGAACGGAATGCCACCGTAGGCATCGGCGAAACCGTTACCACCATCCAGCAGCTTGGCAGTGGTGGCGTTCTTGACGGTGTTGTCATAGACCCACTGTGGTGCGGAGCCGGAGCGACGGGTCGGGTAAACCGGCATCTGGAAGGTGTCCGGGTAGGCATTGAACAGGGCGATCTGACCGGGGGTCAGGTTGGCCTTGTACTGGTCCAGATTGGCCTTGGTGATGGTGAACAGCGGCTTGTCGCCCGGGAACGGATCGACATGGTGCTGGCCCGGCTTGTAGCCGGCCGGGGCCTGGGTGATGCCACCGGTCCACTCGGGGATGGTACCGGCAGCGTTGCCGGCCTTCTCGGCGCCGAAGGGGGTCAGGCTGGCGCCCAGCTTGGCGGCTTCCTGTGCAGACACTGTCGCCAGCGCGCTACCGGCGGACAGCGCAAACGCGACTGCTGCGCCAATCAGCGAAAGCTTTTTCAGCATGTTGAATCTCCGTGAGGGTTCAGCGGCGGGAGCCCATGAAGGCCCCCGCGTTCTTTTCTAGTTAGAAGGAGTACTTGACGTTGACGCCGATGTTGTCGCGGTCGCGGATGGAGTTGTTCTGGCCACCACCGAAGAACTCGGTGTACTGGATCTCGCCTTCCAGGCTGTTCAGGTAGTTCGCCTTCAAGCCCAGGGTGTAGGCCTTGCGCCCTTCGATGAAGTTACCGGTCTGGTAGGAGTTACCTTCGAAGTCATCCTTGTAGACGACGAACGGGGAGACGTTTACGCCGGCAATCACGTCGTTCCAGGTACCGTTCAGCACCAGGGTGTAGCCATAGGCGTTCTTGTTGACCTGATCGTCACGATCACCACCGGACACATAGGAGTTGTTACCACGGCCGGAGTAGTAGCGAGTGGAACCGTCATAGGCGGTGTACTTCAGATCGGAACCACGCAGGTGTTCGGAGGCGAGTTCGGCTACGCCGAAGAGCGAGTCGAAGCCCAACGCAGGCCCAAAGTTGTAGATGGTGCCCAACGAGGTGTTGTAAGCCTCAACACGCTCGTAGTTGTGGATCTGATCACCCAGCCGGACGCTCTGACCACCAATGTTGGTAGTACCGCCACCGCCAAGGGTCAGGGCCTGATTCAACAGATCACCCAGCAAGTCGTTGGTGGTCGCCACGCCAATGGGGAGATTGGGGCGATAAGCCAATTCACCAAAGACTGAAGCATCGCCGACAGTGGTGTTGAAGCTAAATCCGTACATGCGGATATCTTCGGCGTACTCGCGGCGGGCGTTGACCTGATTTGCTACGTCGATGGCTGCGACACCACCAGCAGCAGCCAAGGCATCGGCAGCGGCAGCACTACCGCCTGCTGCTGCAGCTTGAAGGTTGGCACAGGTGGTGCCGCCAATGGTGCTGCAAATGGCATTCGCGTTCAGCCCGGTGTAGGACGAGTTGAGATCCGCGTAAATAGTTGGCTCTTTCGAATGGTAGTTGACGAAGTAAGCCCCGAATTCGGTGGAGTTCAGCTCTTCAGCGATATAGCGGAAGGCGACACCAAACTGGCCGTCGTTCTTCGCATTCAGATCAGGACCAACCTGGGCGACTTTTACGACCCCGGCTTGCCGGTCGTAGTACTGCGTCCCCTTCAGGAGACCACCCGCGACCAGTTGGTCGTAAAGCCCTACGGTCGGAGTAGAAATCAACGGGTTAGCAAATCCGGAGCTAGTGGTGTATGCCCTGTTACCGCCATCAGCAAACAGGTCGGTCTCAGAGAAATAGGTACCTGCCGGGTCAATAGCACTTTCCTTCCAGTTGAACTGGTAGAAGGTTTCCATCGACAGGTTGTCGGTCAGGCCGATGCTGAAGCTCAGGGCTTCAACCGGCACCAGCACCTCCTTCAGCTCGGAACCCGGCAGGCGGAACTGCGCAGCGTTGACCGGGTTGGTGGTGTTGACGCCACCACGATAGAAGATGCCCTCCCCCCAGTTGAATACTTGCTTACCGATACGACCAGTGACCGGCATGTCAGCAATATCCCAGTTGCCATACAGGTAGGCGTCGAGGATCTGCGCATCGCGACCGGCCTTGTGGCGGGTCTCGCGGGTGAAGCTGCTGTCGTTCGGGTAGCTCTGGCTCGGCTGACGCGGGTTGTTGTTGTCGTAGTAGTCGTTGCGCTTGTCCATGATCTGGGTGTCATAGAAAGCGGTGCCGCGGACGAACACACCGTAGTTCTTGTAGGTCGCTTCCAGATCGGAAGTGATCTTGTACACCTCGGAAACCAGGCCGGTGTCGAAGTTGCGGTTGCCGTCGTTGGTGTTGATGTCGTTGTTGGTCTTGTCCTGGCCCTGGACACGCCACAGTTGGCCGTAGGAGACGGTGGTGTCGATGGAGCCGCTGATCTCGTCGTCGGCGAAGCTGAATTCAACCGCCTGGGCCTGGACGGCGCACATCAGGGGCAGGAGGCCGGCGAGGGCGAAACCGGCCTTGGCCGGTGCGAAACGCAATTGGGGCTTGCGGGACTTGAGTTCCATCGAGGTGTCTACTCCGTGGACAGATCATTTGTTATGGCTCCCGTCATGGGAGCTGTTTCGGCCGCCTGGGGCGGCTCCGGCGTTGGCACTTCGAAGCCCCAACGCGTCTGGCTCGCACTTTCCAGCGATCAACTGCCGGTCGGACGAACCTGGATCGGATTGCGCACGTGCAACCAAGGTGCCAAATCCGTACGACTGAAGTCGAAAACCCGACTTGATCACCCGGGCAACTATCATTCAAACGTGTGACTGATCATCCACTGATCAAATCGGAAAATTCGGCCGATTTTGTCCTACAAGCTGGCTCGATTTGTCACTCAAAACCACACCTTGAGCGATGGCCAACTCACACCTTCTCCGTACGGTCAAGGAAAATACGACGCCCTTCACGCTTTTTACGCCTAAGAAGGGGACCAATTATTCCCATGAGTAACAAAAAAGTGTTACCGGCAGTTTGCCAGTAACACTTTCCAGAGGGAGGAATCCGACACGGAGGGGCAAGCCCTCCTCGGATCAGGCGAGGCTCTTGCTGACCACCTCGAAGACATCGCTGGACAGCTCGCCAGAGGCGAGGATGCGCTCCAGCTCGGCACGCATCAGGGCCTGCCGGGCCACGTCGTACTTGCGCCAGCGGGTCAGCGGCGCCAGTTGACGCGAGGCGATCTGCGGGTTGAGCGCGTTGAGGGTGATGACGTGGTCGGCAAGGAAGCGATAACCCGCACCGTCGGCCCGGTGGAAGTTCACCAGGTTCTGGTTGGCGAACGCCCCGATCAACGCACGCACCTTGTTGGGGTTCTTCAGGGTGAAGGCCGGGTGGGCCATCAGCGCCTGCACCCGCTCCAGCCCGCCCGGCAGGGTGCAGCCGGCCTGGACGCTGAACCACTGGTCCATCACCAGCGGATTGTCCTTGAAGTAGTCGGCGAAGCTCGCCAGCGCCTTGGCCTTCTCGTCCTCGAAGCTGGAGTTGACCAGCACCGAGAGTGCCGTCAGGCGTTCGGTCATGTTGTCGCAAGCCTCGAACTGCTCCAGGCAGGCCTGGAGAACCTCGGCCTTGCCACTGAGCATCAGGTAGGACAGCGCGATGTTCTGCAGGGTGCGGCGGGCAAAATGTTCAGCGAAGGCGACATAGGGCGTCTCGCGCGAGAGGGCGCGATTGGCCTGGTAACGCGCCAGCAGCTGCGGGAACAGGGCATCACTGATCGAACGACGGGCGAACTCGCGGGCCGCGTGGATGGCGTCCACATCCGCCACCTCGCTGATCTCGGTCAGGTAGGCCTCGCTGGGCAGCGACAGCATCTCCGCCACCATCGCCTGGTCCAGGGCCTGGTCCTCCAGCAAGGTACGGAAGGCATCCAGCAGGCGGCTGTCCAGTGCCAGTTGTTCGCCACGCTGGTGCTGCCCGATCAGCTCCTGCAGCACCTGCACGGAAAGCTGCTGGCCGGCATCCCAGCGGTTGAAGCCGTCGCTGTCGTGCTGCATGAGGAACATCAGTTGATCGCGGCTGTACGGGAAGCTCAGCTTCACCGGCGCGGAAAAACCGCGGAGCAGGGATGGCAGCGGCTTTTCCGCCACGTCGACGAAGGTGAAGGTCTGCTCGGCCTCAGTGACGGCGACCACCCGGTTGGCGCCCTCGGCCTTCGCCTCGCCCGCCAGGCGCAATGGCAGGTCGTTTCCGGCGGCGTCCAGCAGCCCCAGCTCCACGGGGATGACGAAGGGCAGCTTCTCGGTCTGACCGGGGGTGGCCGGGCAGCTCTGGCGGAAGGTCAGGCTGTAGGTCCTGGCGGCGGCATCGTAGGCGTCCTCGACCACCAGGCGCGGGGTGCCGGCCTGGCTGTACCAGCGCTTGAACTGGGTGAGGTCGACGCCATTGGCGTCCTCCATGGCCTTGACGAAATCGTCACAGGTCACGGCCTGGCCGTCATGGCGCTCGAAGTACAGGTCGGTGCCCTTGCGGAAGCCCTCGGCGCCCAACAGGGTGTGGATCATGCGCACCACTTCCGAACCCTTCTCGTAGACGGTCAGGGTGTAGAAGTTGGAGATCTCGATGAAGGAGTCCGGGCGCACCGGGTGGGCCATGGGGCCCGCGTCCTCGGCGAACTGGTTGGTACGCAGGAAGGCCACGTCCTCGATGCGCTTGACCGTGCGCGAATTCATGTCGGCGGAGAATTCCGCATCGCGGAACACGGTGAAGCCTTCCTTGAGCGACAGCTGGAACCAGTCGCGGCAGGTCACGCGGTTACCCGACCAGTTGTGGAAGTACTCGTGGGCCACCACCGCCTCGACGCGCTGGTGGGCAGCATCGGTGGCAGTTTCGGCACGGGCCAGCACGCAACTGGAGTTGAAGATGTTGAGCCCCTTGTTCTCCATGGCGCCCATGTTGAAGTCGTTGACCGCGACGATCATGAAGATGTCCAGGTCGTACTCGCGGCCGTAGACCTCCTCGTCCCAGCGCATGGACCTCTTCAGGCTGTCCATGGCGTGCTGAACCTTGTCGATGTTTTCCGGCTCGACATAGATGCGCAGGGTCACGTTGCGCTGGCTCATGGTGGTGAACACGTCTTCCACACACCACAGGTCGCCCGCTACCAGGGCGAACAGGTAGGCCGGCTTCTTGAACGGGTCCTCCCAGGTCGCCCAATGGCGCCCGCCCTCCCCGGCCCCGCTGGCCACCGGGTTGCCGTTGGACAGCAGCACCGGGTAGCGATGCTGCTCGGCACTCACGGTGGTGGTGAAGCGGCTCATCACATCGGGGCGGTCGAGGTAGTAGGTGATCTTGCGGAAACCTTCGGCCTCGCACTGGGTGCAGAACATCTTCCCGGACTTGTACAGGCCTTCCAGCGCGGTGTTGCTCTCCGGGTGGATGCGCACGGTGCTGTCCAGGGTGAACTGCTCGGCAACCGGCTGCAGGGTCAGGTGGCTGTCGGTCAACTGGTAGTCGGCGGCGCCCAGCTCGCGGTCATCCATGGACAGCGACAGCAGTTCCAGTTGCTGGCCGTCCAGCACCAGCGCCGGCAGGGTGCCATCGGCACGCTCGGGGTTCCGGCGCATCACCAGTTGGGCATGGACCAGGGTGTGGTCCTCGTGCAGCTCGAAGGTCAGGGCGGTCTCGTCGATCAGGTAGTCCGGCGCCTGGTAGTCCTTGAGGTGGATGACGTTCGGTTGCTCGGTTCGCATGCTTGCCTCTCCGGTTCAGCGCGGGCTCGTGGCCCGCCTGCGCATGGTTGGATTGCTGCCTGCCAGTGGCTCAGCCTTCGCAGCTGGCCGCGACCTGGTAGGACGTGAACTTGCGGATGTTGATGACGCCGGTGTCGAGGATCAGGTACTGCCCCTTGATGCCGCGCAAGGTCCCTTCCACCACTGGCGTCTTGTCCAGGTCGAGGCTCACCACCTTGGTCGGGTAGGCCTCGACGGGGTAACGGATTTCCAGCGGCTCGACGTCATCGAGCGGCTGGATGGCCTGGAGGCCGAAGCGCGATTGCAGGGCCTGGAGGCCCTCGCCACAGGTGTCGAACAGTGCCTCGCGCACTGCGAGCAGGTCGAGCGCCTCGGCCTCACCCTTGAGCAGCGCGCGCCAGTTGGTGCGGTCCGCCACCTGGGTGCGCAGCAGGTCCTCCACCAGGCCGGACTGCTGGCGCGTGGCGACCCGCAGGATGGGCAGCGCCTGGCGGGCGCCCTGGTCGATCCAGCGGGTGGGCACCTGGCTGGCGCGGGTGATGCCAACCTTGATGCCCGAAGAGTTGGCCAGGTAGACGATGTGGTCGGTCATGCAGAACGACTCGCCCCAGCTCGGCTCGCGGCAGGTGCCGGCGTCGTAGTGGCAGCGCTCCGGGCTCATGATGCAGGTGTCGCACTGGGCCAGCGAGGTGAAGCAGGGGTAGCAGTAGCCCTGACTGAAACTCTTGCTGGTCTTTCGCCCGCAATGGCTGCAATGGATGCCGCCGAGGTATTCCAGGCGGATGCGCTTGCCCAACAGCGGGTTCACCGACACCTGCTCATCGCCCAGGCGGAAGGCGTACTGCACCACCGGGTCGCCCAGTTGCACCGACATCTTGCTCAGCGCACCGCGCCCCAGCTCCAGCATGGTTTCAGCCCCCATCAGTGGATGGAGTCGGATTTGAAGAGGATGTTCGGCACGGGCTCGGACTTGGAGCTGCAGACCTGCGGGCCCATGTACCCGGTGCGCTGGTCTTCCGGCAGATTCTTGGCCTCCCAGGCGATGATGGCCTGCAGGCTCAGCTCCTTCTGCTCCTCGGTGAGCTTGCGACCATCGGCCCACTTGCCGATTTCAACGGCGAGCTTGAGGCTCTGGTAGACATCTTCGGTGATGTTGCTGATCAGTTGGGCGAAAGACGACATGGCATGACTCGCTGCATTCGTTCGGGGGAACAAGGAGCGGCATTCTAGCAGCTCGCAGCGAGCGCCAGGCGAGGCCGCCCGAGTCCCGATCTAGCGGCGCAAGCGGGCCAGCAGGCCGCCGATCAGGCCGGTGGCGCAGCCCGCCAGCAGGCCGCCCACGTGGGCACCGTTAGCGATTGCGCCGAATCCCAGCAGGCTGACCACGCCAGACAGGCACACCACCAGCCACACCAGCATCATCACCATCACCCCCGGCGGCAGCCGGTAGGCCGGGCACGGCGCCAGGCGCTGGAACAGCCAGCAGTGCCCGAGCAAGCCATAGAGCACACCCGACAGGCCACCGAACAGGCTCGGCCCGCTCACCCCGTACTGCACCAGGTTGGACACCAGGCTCAGCAGAAAGGTGAGCCCCAGCAGCATCCAGCCGCCCTGGCGGTATTCGATGCGCCGCCCCAGCTCCCACACCCACATGCCGTTCATGGCCAGATGCAGAATGCCGAAGTGCACCAGCATGGGCGTCACCAGGCGCCACCATTGGCCGGCCTGCAGGCTGTCGGCCAGCGGGGTGAAGAACACGTAATCGCCTTCCACGCGGAAGTCGAGGAAGGTCAGCCAGCTGACGGCCTGGAGGTTGTCACCCAGCGCCGTCACACCGGCACAGACCAGGGTCACCAGCAGCAGGGCCACGGTGAAAGGCGTGGCCTTGAGCCGCGCCCCCCAGGACTCGCGTACCGGCTCGGCCAGCGCGTGCCCCAGCACGAACTGAGGATCACCCTGGGGGAAGCGCGCATACAGGCTACGCACCTGCTCCGCCCAGTCTTCGCCGGGCACCCAGAGCACCTGCTCCTCGCGCTCCTCGCTGACCCGGTGCGGCACCTCCAGGCGCTGCAGCAGGGTGACGAATCCACTCAAGTCCACCGAGGCCGGCAGACGCATCGCGGCCACCACCGTCATCGGGGCTCCTCCGGGCGTTCCACCTCGACCCACACGAACTTCGCGGGGTCCAGGTGCAATTCATCGTCCAGCCGGTAGGCCACCAGCTTGCCGTACATCACGGCGCTGTAGTCCAGGCAGGCCAGGTTGGGGCGCAGCGGCGCCGGGCGCCCACGGCGCCAGTAATGCCCGACGAACAGCAGCGGCTCGTTGACGCCGTAGCTGAGCAGCGCCGAGCGGTGGGCGTCGGAGAGCGGCTGCCGCGCCACGTCTTCCGGCAGCGCATCGGGCTGGAAGACCACGTCGCCGTATGTACGCGGGTTGTCTTCCCAGAACTTGGTGCGGAACACCGAGCGGGTGAAGCCATCGCTGCCGGTCAGGGTCATGCCGCCGGGCAGTGGCAGGTCGGTCCCCCGCAGCAGGCGCTTGAACACCCGCTCGGCGAAGCCACCGCGCTCGGCCGAGGCCCGGATGAAGGCGGCGTCGATCCGTCCATCCGGGTAGTCGCGGCGCACCGCCTCGATCAGGTCGTGGTCCCAGCAGGCATGCACCAGGCGGAAGCGGCCACCGTCGATGAACAGCGGCAGGTCCTGGAACCAGCGGAGGAAATCCTGCCAATCGCCGGGGTGGCCCTCGAACTGCTCGAGGGTCTCCTTCAACAGACGGGTATGCCGTTGCGTGTGGTCGTGTACGAAGGCCCGGCCACTGCCGGCCGGCGCCGGCGTCACCCAGCCGAGGGCGTTGTATTCATGGTTGCCCATGATGCAGCGGGCCTGGCCCGCCTCGACCATGGCGTGGACCAGGTGCAGCGCCTCGCGGATGCGCGGCCCACGATCAATGAGGTCACCGAGGAACAGGGCCATGCGCCACGGGTGGCGCCAGACATCGCCCTGCTTGCGATAGCCCAGCCGATCCAGCAGGCGCTCCAGGGTGTGCGCACACCCATGGATGTCGCCGATCAGGTCGTAGCCACGCCCGGCGTCCAGTTCCATCAGTCGCCACCACCCAGGCGGCTTCCCCAGCCGAGCTTGGTGCGGCACACCTCGTAATAGTTGTGGTCGAGCGGGTGGATCAGGCGCAGCTTCTGCGGCTTCTTGCGCACCGTGATGGTGTCGCCGGGGGCGCAGGTGAAGTGGTTCTGGCCATCGCAGGACACCAGCGGATAGATCTGCAGGTTGGGCGAGACCACGATCTTCAGCTCACTGGTGCTGTCCACCACGATGGGCCGGCTGGACAGGGTGTGCGGGTACATGGGCACGACAACGATGGCATCGAGCTTCGGGTGCATGATCGGCCCCCCGGCGGACAGCGCGTAGGCCGTGGAACCGGTGGGCGTGGCGATGATCAGGCCGTCGGCCTTCTGGGTGCAGACGAACTGGCCGTCGATGTGCAACTCGAACTCGATCATCCGGGTCGACTTGCCCGGGTGCAGCACCACGTCGTTCAGCGCGTCGCCCTGGCCGATGGCCTCGCCGTGCTGGCGGCGCACCTCGGCCTCCAGCAGGAAGCGCGTCTCGACGCTGTAGTGGCCGTCCAGCACCTCGGCCACCTTCACCTCCAGCTCATCGGGCTTGATGTCGGTGAGAAAGCCCAGGCTGCCACGGTTGATGCCCAGCACCGGGATGTTGTGGCGAGCCAGGGCGCGGGCGGCGCCGAGCATGCTGCCGTCACCGCCGACCACGATCACCAGGTCGCAGACCTCGCCAAGGATCTTCCGCGACGACGTCTGCAGGCCGTGGCCAGGCAGCACCTCGGCAATGGTGTCCTCGAGGATCACGTGGAGGTGGCGATCCAGCAGGAATCGCTTCAGGCGGCGGATGGTATCGAGCACATGGGGGCTCCCCAGGCGTCCGATGATGCCGATATTGCGGAATTGCTCCATGGGGCTCCAGCAAGGCTCTACGACGGGAGGAAATGCCGGCGATTATGGGCGAAAGCCCCTGGCAGCGGCAAACCGCTGCTCGACTATGCTGCCTGCATGACGCCCCTCCCCACCCTCACCGACCTGCCCCGTCACCTGCACCACCCCGCCGTGCGTGACCTCGCCTGGGCACTGCTCGCCCCACCCCTGCTGGCGCGCCCGGGGCTGACCCAGCGGCACCCGCTGAGCGCCTCCGAGTGGGCCGCCGCGCCCCACCGGCTGGAAGCCTGGTTGCAAAACCTTGAGCAGGCGCCGCAACCGCTGGAAGCATGGCTCGCCGGCCTGACCTCCAGCCGCCTGGGGCTTCGCTTCGAGCGGCTTTGGCAGTACGCCCTGGCGCAGGCACCGGGCGTGCGCCTGCTGGCCAGCAACCTGCCGGTGCGCCAGCAAGGCAAGACGCTAGGGGAAATGGACCTGCTGCTGCAGGACGACCACGGCATCCACCATGTGGAGCTGGCCATCAAGCTCTACCTCGGCCCCCAGGCAGGGGGCGGGCATGACGCGGAGCACTGGTGCGGCACCGATATCAGCGACCGCCTCGACCTCAAGCTCGCCCACCTGCGCGAGCGCCAGTTGCCCCTTTCCAGCCTTGCTGTCAGCCGCTCTGCCCTGGAGAGCGTCGGCGCCTGGCCGGCCCAGGCATCGGCCTGGCTGGGCGGCTACCTGTTCTACCCCTGGCCTGAAGGGTGCGCAGCGCCGACCATCGCCAGCCCTGGCCACAACCGCGGCCTGTGGCTGCATCGCCGCCACTGCCAGGCCCTCATCGACCAGCATCCCCACGCCCGCTGGTACCCCCTGCCCCGCCCGGACTGGCTGGGCCCGGCGCAGGTAGCGACCGAGCAGGCCTGGCCACGGACACAACTGATGCAATGGCTGGCTGCACAGCCACCCGGCGGGCCGCCCTGGATACTGACAAGGCTGGCGCCGGAGGGCTCCCACTGGCGGGAGGTGGAAAGAGGGTTGGTGGTGAACGACGACTGGCCCGCGACGGGCTGAGCCCGCCGCAGCGACCGGTCAGCGACTGCGCTCGGTGCGCCCACCGGAACGGGCCAGGTAACCGGCACCGCTCTCGCACAACAGCGCATCGCGTTGCACCGCCGGCAGCGCGTCCAGGCCATCCCGCAGGGCGTAGGCGCGGAACCCCAACTGGGACAGCAGGAACACTGCGCTTGCGCTGCGCTTGCCGCTGTCGCAATAGCAGAGGTAGTCCCGTGATGGATCAAGCAGGCGCGTCTTCAGCCGCAGCAGATGCAGCGGCATGTTCAGCGCTTCGGGGGCATGGGCCCGCTCGTATTCGTCCTGCAGGCGCACATCCAGCCATTGGCCACCTGCCGCCAGCAGGCGCGACGCCTCACCGAGGGACACCTCGTCCACCACGGGGGCACGCAGGAGGGCGAAGAAATCCTGGCGGTCCAGGCGCATCACCACCCCGTCCTCCAGCAGGGTGACACTGGCGTTGCGCGGCCGGTCGGACAGCAGCGCCTCCTCACCGAAGCAGGCCCCCACCTCCAGCTCCGCCAGCACCTGGTGATCACTGCCGGTCCCACGGATCACCTCCGCGCGGCCCTCGCGGAGGAAGTAGCAGCAATCCCCTGCCTCGCCTTCGTGCAGCACCTCGCTGCCCGCCGGCAATTCGATCCGCTGCAGCCGCCCGACCATACGTTGGACGTTGGCCGGCGGTACCTTGCTGAACAGCGGGTTCTCCAGCAGGCGCTCCAGCCATTCGACGTCATCGCTGTCCATCTGCAGCAACAGGTCCTGGTAGGCGGAACGCCAGGTGATGAGGCGCGCGAGGGTGGCGCTGTCGATCGCCAGCACGCTGACCTCGGTGAGTGCCACAGCCTCCTGCAGACGCGGCAGGCTTGGCGAGAGCGGGTGGCAACTGGCTTCGCTGCCGGCCACCAGGCGGATTTCCGCCCCCGAAGCGTCCCGCAGCAGCAGCTCGCCGGCCAGCAGGTAATAGGTCAGCCGGGCCTGGTCACCACGCCGGAACAGCACCTGACCCGCCAGCAGGGGCTGGGGCACCAGTTGCCCACGCAGCTCCCGCCACTGCTGCTCGGAAAGCGCATTGAGCGGTGTCAGGCTGCGCAACTGATCCGGATTGAGCGGTTCGGTCATCGATTGATTTCCAGAGCGTCGGCGGAGGTGGAAGTGTAGCCAGCCAGGAGATGCAGGCGCGTTGAAAGGGCGCGACGCCCCTGCAGTCCACCGGTGTGCAGCAGGACGATCCGACTGCCGGCAGCAAGGTAACCGGCCTCGATCTGCTGGCGCAACGCCAGCAATGCCTTGACGGTGTAGAGCGGGTCCAGCTCGATGCCACCCTCGGCCTCCCAGGCGAGCATGGCGCGGGCCAGCTCGGCGTCGACCCGGCCGAAACCGCCTCGGCTGGCGTCCAGCAGGCGGTACCCGCCATCGGCCACACCCACCTCGTTCAGCAGCGCGCAGACCTGCTCCGCCACGCCGTGGTCCGCCGGCACCGCCAGGGCCCCCACCACTGGGTGGTGGCCAGTCTCGCCGAGCACCAGCCCGGCCAGGGTGGTGCCGGTGCCGACAGCGGTCCACAGCGCGTCGTAGTCGGCCCAGCCCAGTACCGGCAACTGCCGTTGGATCATCGCCACCAATGGCGCGCAGCCGAGGGCGCCCGGTAATCCGCCACCGCCCTCGGGTACCGGCATCAGCGCGGGGTAGCGGGCCTGCCAATCGTCCCAGAAGCCCGGCGCATGGCGGGCCCGATAGCCGCCATAGCCCAGCCAGTGCAGGGTCATGCCGAAACGGCGCAGGTCCGCGACGGTCGGGGTGTCCTGGGGGGTGCCACGCAGCAGGCCCACGGTGTCGAAGCCGAAGCGCTGGCCAGCCGCCGCCACCGCATGCAGATGATTGGAATGGGCCCCGCCCAGGGTCATCACTCCATTGCAGCCGGCAGCCGCCGCCCGCTGCAAATGGGGCGCCAGCTTGAACCACTTGTTGCCGCTCACCAGCGGGTCGATGCGGTCGAGGCGCAACATGGCCACCTCGACGCCCGCACGCTCCAGCCAGCCCAGGCGCAAGGGTTCGAGGAGGGCTTGCGGGTTCCAGTCGGGAGGCGGCAATGGCACGGCAGGGCTCGCTCGGAAAAGGCGCGGAGCTTACGGCAAGCGCCACGCCATGGCGATCAGCTCACCGTGCGCAGACGGGCCGTGGCCTTGTGGCGGGCACAACAGTTGGAATCGCCCACCACGAAGCGGCTGGGCGTGTCCACCCGGTCGATGGGCATGCCGCAGCGCTCGCCGCTGGGCAGGGACGCTTCGCAGGTGGGCTGCTGGTAGTGGGCCAGCCACTGGCGGTACTGCGCCTCGGAGACGAAGCACTTGGCCGCCGCGTAGGCGTAGGGGTTGTCCTGGTAGCGGGCAATATCCTGCAGCGGGATGGTCAGGTGGCCGGCGCCCGGATGGTAGACCACGAACACAACGCCCAGGCGGGCCAGGCGTTCGAGGATCTGGTCGCCGCCCTGGTTCACCAGTTGCTCGCGCTCCTGCTTGAGGCGGTCGATTTCCTGCTGCAGCTGGGTATCCAGCTCGTTGCGGTAGGCCAGCTCGACGTCGCGGATGGCGATCTGTTCCTTGTAGTCCATGACGGCCGCGGCCACCTTGGCCTGCAGCTCGCCTTCGAACTGGGAGCGGAGAATGTCCACCTCGGTGCGCCCGTGGCGTTCCAATGCACGCAGTTGCTGGCTCATCTCCTCGCGGGACTTCTGGAAGCCTTCGGCCTGGACCTGCAACTGACGCTTGAGGTCGGCGTTCATCTCCTGCTGCTGGCGCAGCTCCAACTGCAGGGACTCGATGGTCTGCTGCTGTTCGCGCGCCTTCTCCTCGGCGGCCAGGCGGTACTTGGCCAGGGCCTCTTCGTTCTGCTGGCCGAGGCTGGCGATGCGCAGGCGCTGCTGCTTGATCAGTTGCGCGGTCTTGAGGCGGTGCTCCTGCTCCAGTTGCTGCGCCAGCTTCTCGGCCATTTCGGCGGCGGCATCCGGCGGTGCGTACCACTTGTCCTCCGGCGCCATCTGCAGGCGCTGGGGCTCGACCACCTGGGGCGCGTCCTCTTCCACCATCAGGCCGAGGGCGTTGCGGCGCACGGTGTCGCGAACCAGGGCCAGATCGTTCTGGCCGGGGGCGAGGCTCGGGTCCCACATGTGCATCTGGTGCCAGGAGACCGGGCACTGGCTGCGGCAGGCGAGGCGGATGGGGCCGGCGCCCAGATCGGGGCCGCGCCCGGCGCGTTCGGCCAGGTGGCGCAGGGGCATGTTCCAGCCGGTGTCGGCCTGCCCTTTTTCGTCAAAGTCGAGGTAGAAGAAGACCAGCGAGCGGACCATCAGGCGCGGGTTGATCAGGACGTAGACCAGGCGCATCTGCTGGTCGGCGAACTCGGGCATGTTCACCACGCCATCGAGCATCGCCTCGAACTCGGGGAAGAGCATTTCCTTGCAGATGCCCCGTTCATTGAAGAACAGCACGGCCTCAACCATCTGCGGCTTGTTCTGCATGCTCATCGGGTTTACCTCTGGCCAACGCGGTGAGTCCCAGGTGGGACGGGCGACTTCCTTGTCGGTAAAACGGGGCCTTTTTGACAGGCGCACCGGCTGATCGTCGGAGTCTAGGGTAAAAGCCGAGGCGGGCAATGTGACTGGGTTGGCACTCGTCCGGCCCCTGGCGAGAGGCGGACGAAGTGCACGGCTGTTTTGTGATGGGGTTGGAGAGTTTCAGCCTTTCAGGGTGGCGAGATAGGGTGCCAGGCGCCGCCCCATCTCCTCGCCGAGGGCCGCCAGGCCGCTCATCGGGCGCACCATCACCTCGAATTCGCGGATCAGGCCCTGCTCGTCGAAGCGGATCATGTCGATGCCCTTGAGGTCACGCCCGCCCACCCGCGCACTGAACTCCAGCACCACGTTGAGGCCATCGTCGCTGACCAGTTCGCGGTGGTAGGCGAAGTCCTGGAACACCTGCAGCACGGTATTGAGGATGAGGTTGACCGCCTGCGCGCCCGGGTAGGGCGTGTGGGCCATGGGCGAGCGGAACACCGCCTCGGGGTGCAGCAGTTCGGGCAGGCGGCTGAGGTCCTGGCTGGCGATGAACTGGTGCCAGCGCTGCAGGCTGGCGGCCGCGGCAGGGTTGAGTCGGGCGTCGTGGGACATCGGCTTCTCCTTGTTTTTATCAGCCTATTAAAGAGAGCGCCCCGCACGAGGCGGGGCGTCTGTCGATCAGAGTTCGGCGGCGAGGCGCGAACCCTGGTTGATGGCGCGCTTGGCGTCCAGCTCGGCGGCCACGTCGGCCCCGCCCACCAGGTGCACGGACTGCCCGGCAGCCACCAGGCCCTCGTGCAGCTCGCGCAGCGGGTCCTGGCCGGCGCAGACGATGACGGTGTCCACCGGCAGCACCTGGGGCTCACCCTCGGCGATGCGGATGTGCAGGCCGGCGTCATCGACCTTGAGGTACTCCACCGAGTTGAGCATCTGCACCTGCTTGTTCTTCAGGCCGGTGCGGTGAATCCAGCCGGTGGTCTTGCCCAGGCCGTCGCCCACCTTGGATTTCTTGCGCTGCAGCAGGAACACCTGGCGGGCCGCCGCATGGGGCTGCGGTTTGACGCCGGCGATGCCGCCACGGGCTTCCAGCGCGCCGTCGATGCCCCACTCCTTCCAGAACGCCTCGCGGTCGAGGCTGGTGGAGGTGCCCTGGTGGGTGATGAACTCGGAGACGTCGAAGCCGATGCCGCCAGCGCCGATCACCGCCACGGTCTGCCCCACCGGCTTGCGCTCGAGGATGGCGTCCAGGTAGCCGATCACCTTCGGATGGTCGATGCCCGGAATGGCCGGGGTGCGCGGAGCGATGCCGGTGGCCAGGATGATCTCGTCGAAACCGCCCTTGACCAGGTCCTCGACGCTGACGCGGGTGTTCAGGCGCAGGTCGACACCGGTGGTTTCCAGCTTGCGCTTGAAGTAGCGCAGGGTCTCGTAGAACTCCTCCTTGCCCGGCACGCGCTTGGCCACGTTGAACTGGCCGCCGATCTCGGCGGCCGCGTCGAACAGGGTCACGCTGTGGCCGCGCTCGGCGGCGACGGTGGCACTGGCCAGGCCCGCCGGGCCGGCACCGACCACGGCGATCTTCTTCACCTGGGTGGTGGGGATGTAGTTCAGCTCGGTTTCGTGGCAGGCACGCGGGTTCACCAGGCAACTGGTCAGCTTGCCGCCGAAGGTGTGGTCCAGGCAGGCCTGGTTGCAGCCGATGCAGGTGTTGATCTCGTCGCTGCGGCCTTCGGCGGCCTTGTTGACGAAGTCAGGGTCGGCGAGGAACGGACGGGCCATGGACACCATGTCGGCGTCGCCTTCGGCCAGCACCTGCTCGGCCACTTCCGGGGTGTTGATGCGGTTGGTGGTGATCAGCGGGATCTTCACCTCGCCGCGGAGCTTGGCGGTGACCTTGGTGAAGGCCGCGCGCGGCACCTTGGTGGCGATGGTGGGGATGCGCGCCTCGTGCCAGCCGATGCCGGTGTTGATGAGGGTGGCACCGGCAGCCTCGATGGCCTTGGCCAGGGTGACGATCTCGTCCCAGGTGCTGCCGCCTTCCACCAGGTCCAGCATGGACAGGCGGTAGATGATGATGAAGTTCGGGCCCACGGCCTCGCGCACGCGGCGGACGATCTCCACCGGCAGGCGCATGCGGTTCTCGTAGCTCCCACCCCAGCGGTCGGTGCGCTGGTTGGTGTGGGCGGCGAGGAACTGGTTGATGAAATAGCCTTCGGAGCCCATCACCTCGACGCCGTCGTACTCGGCCTTCTGCGCCAGTACGGAGCAGCTCACGAAGTCCTGGATCTGCTTCTCAATACCCGCCTCATCCAGCTCGTGGGGCTTGAAGGGGTTTATCGGCGCCTGGATGGCGGACGGCGCGACGGACTTGGGGCTGTAGGCATAGCGGCCGGCGTGGAGGATCTGCATGCAGATCTTACCGCCCGCCTCGTGCACGGCGCGGGTGACGATGCGGTGCTTCTCGGCCTCCTCCTCGGTGGTCAGCTTGGCCGCACCGGAGTAGACGCCGCCCTCCTCGTTCGGGCCGATGCCGCCGGTCACCATCAGGCCGACGCCGCCACGGGCGCGCTCGGCGAAATAGGCGGCCATGCGCTCGAAGCCGTTGGGCTTCTCCTCCAGGCCGGTGTGCATCGACCCCATCAGGGTACGGTTGCGCAGGGTGGTGAAGCCCAGATCGAGGGGCGCGAGCAGGTGCGGGTAAGCGGCCATGGGGTGGGATCTCCAGCAGACTTTTTCTATCACGGGTGCCACGGCCTCACTGGCTGTGGTCGGTTATGGGCCAGACGATAGTCAGCGATACGAAGCCGCTCAATGATCGAAAGTGACAACTTACTGATCCAAGCGCGCAGCGGCCCTTGGCAATCCGAGCCCGCTCCCCTACCCTGGCCGGCACCTTCACGATGACCGAGCCGACATGCGCAAACTGCTCTACACCCTCGCCTGTGCCCTGCTGGCCGGCCTGCTGGTGGCCTACTCGCTGTGGACCGACCAGCGCCCTGTCGGCCATTACCTGTCGGACCTGCGCAGCGAAGTGGCGATCAACCAGGGGCAGCCCGGCGAGCGCGGCAACCTGCTGGGCATCCAGCCCGAACTCTTCGCCGCCGACTACCAGAGCGTGGAGCGCCTGCGCCTGAAACTGGCCGCCTACCTGGGCAAGGCCCGTGACCAGGGCCTGCTCAACGAGCGCACCATCGTCGTGCTGCCCGAGCATATCGGCACCTGGCTAGTGGCCGCCGGTGAGAAACCCCAGGTCTACCAGGCCCACCACCTCGATGAGGCGATGCTCTGGCTGGCCGCCGCCAACCCCCTGCGCCTGGTCCGCGCCCTGGCCGGCGGCCACGGTGACGACCGCTTCACCGACGCGGTCTTCCGCATGAAGGCCCGGCGCATGGCCGACGACTACCAGGCGCTGTTCGGCGGCCTGGCCAAGGATTTCGGCGTGACCCTGGTGGCCGGCTCCATCCTGCTACCCGCGCCCCGAGTCGAAGGCGGCGCCCTGCAGGCCAGCGACGGCCCGCTTTACAACGTCAGCCTGGTCTTCGACAGCCACGGCCTGCCCATCGGCCAGCCGCAGCCGAAGCTGCACCCCGACCACCATGAGCGCGCCTACACCCAGGCCGGCCCGATCGCCAGGCTGAGCGCCGTTGACACTCCCACCGGCCGCCTGGGCGTCCTCCTCGGAGAAGACGGCCGCAGCCCCGAAGGCCGGGAGGCCCTCGCGGAACAGGGTGCGGAGCTGCTGGCCTACCCGGCCTTCGCTCCCGGCAACGGCAGTTGGGATCGTCCACTGGCCGGCGGCGCACACGCCTTGGATCTCTGGCGTGAACAGCTGCACGCCCCCCATGCCCGCGCGACGCTGGCGGTATTCCTGCGTGGTCAGTTGTGGGACCTGGGCAGCGATGGTCGCAGCCTGGTGGGCACCGCCACGGACACGGCGGTGGCCGATACCGGGCGCGGCGCCAAGCTGGTGAACATCTGGCTATGAAGGCGCCCCGGGTCAAACTGGGGGACCTGTCCGTCGGCTTCGTGCAGAACCTGGCGGAAACCCTGCGCGCCCACGGGCATGACCCGGTGCCGCTGCTGGACCAGTACGGCCTGGACGCCGCGCGCCTGGCCGAACCCCGTGGCCGGCTGTCCATCCCCCGCTACATGCGCCTGGGCCACGCCGCCAGCCAGTTGCTGGACGAACCCGCCCTGGGCCTGGCCATGGGCCGCCTGGGGCGCTTCAGCCAGTTGGGGCTGGCCGGCGTCACGGCTGAACAAGCGCCCAACGTGCGCGAGGCGGCCCGCACGCTGACCCGCTTCGAGCCGCTCTATGCACAGAACTACCGGGGCCAATCGAGCTTCCACGAGGACGCCAGCGGGGTCTGGCTGCGCTTCTATTCCATCAGCCCGTATAACGCCTACAACCGCTTCGTGGTGGATTCGGTGCTGGCAAGCTGGGCCTGCCAGCTCGGCCATCTCGCGGGCCGAGCGCTGCAGCCGGAACGAGTCGAGATCGAATTCCCCGCCCCGACTTACGCCGAGCGCTACGGCGAGCTGTTCGGCTGCCCGGTGGAGTTCGGCGCCGCCACCAACCAGTTGCGCCTGTCGAGGGACACCCTGGCCCTGCGCAACCCGGCCCACTGCCCCAGCACCTGGCGCCAATTGCTGGAACTGTGCGAGCGCGAGCTGGAGCAACTGACCCGCACCCGGAGCCTGCGCGAGCGCATCGCCCAGTTGCTCGGCCCCCTGCTCCACGGGCGCGAACCCGACCTGGAAGAGGTCGCGGCGCGCCTGCAACTGCCCACCTGGACCCTGCGGCGCAAGCTCGCCGAGGAAGGCACTCAGTTCCGCAGCATTCTCAACGACACCCGCCGCGACCTGGCCATGGCCTACATACGCGACACCGAACTGGCCTTCGGCGAGATCGCCTACCTGCTGGGTTTCGCCTCCGCCGAGGCCTTCCAGCGCGCGTTCAAGCGCTGGAGCGGCAACACCCCCGGCGAATTCCGCCGCGCCCAACGCCAGGTCGGCTGATCACAGTTCGGTGGCGTCATCGGCGGGCTCGGGCAGGTCGCGCTCGCAGGCATGCAGGTCGAGCAACTCCTCTTGGTAATCGTCCATCTCTCACCCTCCAGACGGCCCCGTGCGGGCCCCTTTGGGAGGTAACGAACCGGCTGAAGCGAAATCCAGGAATCCCCCATCCAGCGCACACCATGGCACCGGGGCCGTGCAGCGGTTCGGGAAAGCAAGGGAGCCCAGGCCAACCGGCCAGGCCCCCGGCAGGCCTATAAAAAGGAAGGCAAAGAAAA
>NZ_LYSP01000024.1:0-94876 GCF_001728945.1 Pseudomonas sp. ENNP23 | reverse complement strand
GGATTTGGTCGGAGCGACTGGATTCGAACCAGCGACCTTCTCGTCCCGAACGAGACGCGCTACCAAGCTGCGCTACGCTCCGTGAGATGGCGCGCATTCTACAGAAAACTTTTTGGTCGACAAGGGGTTAGCGGAAAAAATTTTGCGGGGCGACGGTTTTTGCGCTCTGGCGTGACGCAGATGAAACAAAGCCCGCGACGGGCAGGACCCGTGGCAGGCTGGGCGCCGGTGAGGCGCTGGACGATCAGAGTTCCTTGATGGTGCGGACCTGATCCTTGTTGACCTTGGCGCGCTTGCCGTCGAGTTGTTCGAACTCGTAGAAGCCGGTGTCGTCGTCGTAGTCCGGCTTGTCCACGGTCTGCAGCTCGCGGCCGTCGTTGAGGGTGATCACGCTGGGGGTGGAGCAGCCGGCGAGGGCGGCCAGGCCCAGTACAAGCGCAAAAGCGGGAAGGATCCGCTGGTTCATCTGCCATCTCCTTGATGAATGAACGGGTTGTTCTGGAGGCTCTGACGGACGAAGCGCGGCCAAAGTTCCGGAACCGGGCCAGTGTCACGCCGTCGGGGGCGTGCTTTCAAGCAATTCCGGGGTGTTCAGGTTGGCCAGGCGCGGGTCGTTGTCGGCGCAGGGTATGGCCAGCGGGTCGAGCGGGCGCAGGGCGCGCTGGGGGCTGCGCTCGCCGGCCTGCCAGGCGGCTTCCAGCACAGGCAGTACGCTGCGTGGCAGTACACAGAACAGCGGCTCCCAGAAGCCGCCCCGGTGCAGCATCGCCGGGCGCTCGCCGGCGGCGTCGAGCAGGCGCTGCAGCAGCTCGTCGTCCACCAGCGGGGCATCGCAGGGCAGCACCAGCAGGTGCGGGTGGCGGGCAGCGGCGAGGCCGGCGCGGATGCCGGCGAGGGGGCCCTGGTAGTCGGGGCTGTCGTCCTGCACCAGGCGGTCGGCCCAGGCGGCGTAGCGTTCGGTGTTGCGGTTGCAGGAGATGATCAGGTCGTCGGTGATCGGCCGGGCCACGGCGTGCAGCCAGTCGATCAGCGGGCGGCCGCGCCAGTCCACCAGGCCCTTGTCGCGGCCGCCCAGGCGTTGTCCGCGACCACCGGACAGCAGCAGGACGGAGCAGGGCAGGGCAGGCACGGCGGGCATGGGCGAGGTCTCGGCGAACGGGCGCTGTGATATAACACCGGCCTCCCTGTCCTACAACTGGAAGCCAGCCATGAACCACAAGGCCGAGGCGGTGTTCGTGCCGCTCAATATCGCCGTGCTCACTGTCAGCGACACCCGCACCCTGGCAACCGACACCTCCGGCCAACTGTTCGTCGATCGCCTCACCGCTGCCGGCCACAACCTGGCTGCGCGCGTCCTGTTGAAGGACGACCTGTACAAGATCCGCGCCCAGGTGGCCACCTGGATCGCCGAGGACACCGTGCAGGTGGTGCTGATCACCGGTGGCACCGGTTTCACCGGTCGCGACAGCACCCCCGAGGCGGTGGCCTGCCTGCTGGACAAGCGCGTCGACGGCTTTGGCGAGTACTTCCGGCAGATCTCGGTGGCCGACATCGGCACCTCCACCCTGCAATCCCGCGCCCTGGCGGGCCTGGCCAACGGCACCCTGGTGTGCTGCCTGCCGGGTTCCACCAATGCCTGCCGCACCGCCTGGGACGGCATCCTCGGCGAGCAACTGGACAACCGTCACCGCCCCTGCAACTTCGTGCCGCACCTGAAGGCCGCCGCCCCCTGCGAGAGCCGCGCATGAGCGGCTGCGACCACCCCGGGCTGCTGCCGGTGGAGGCGGCCCAGGCGCGCCTGCTGGCGCTGGCCGATGCGGCGCGGATCGCCGGCGTGGAAGCCCTGCCGCTGGCCCAGGCCGATGGCCGCGTGCTGGCTGAACCTCTGGTGGCCAGCCTGGACCTGCCGCCCTGGGACAACAGCGCCATGGATGGCTACGCCCTGCGCCTGGACGACTGGCAGGGCGAGCCGCTGCTGGTAAGCCAGCGGATTCTTGCCGGCAGTGCTCCGGCGGCGCTGCAGCCTGGCACCTGCGCGCGCATCTTCACCGGTGCGCCGCTGCCCGAGGGCGCCGACTGCGTGGAGATGCAGGAGAACGTCGAGGTGCTGGCCGATGGTCGAGTCCGCCTGCTGCAGCCGCTCAAGGCCCGGCAGAACGTGCGCCCCCTTGGCCAGGAGACGCGGGTGGGCGAGACGGTGCTGGATGCCGGCACCTTGCTCGGTCCCATCGAGCTGGGGCTGGCCGCGACCCTCGGCGTGGCCGTGCTGCCGGTGCGCCGCCGTGCGCGGGTGGCAGTGCTCTCCACCGGTGACGAGCTGGTGGAACCGGGCCAGGCCCTCGGCCCCGGACAGATCTACAACAGCAACCGCACGCTGCTCTGTGCCTGGCTGCGCCGCCTGGGCTGCGAGGTGGTGGACGGTGGCATCCTCGCTGACGACCTGGAACTGACCCGCCAGGCCCTGGGGGCGCTGAGCGATGTGGACCTGATCCTCTCCACGGGCGGGGTGTCGGTGGGCGAGGCGGACTTCCTCGGCCAGGCGCTGCGCGAGGAGGGCGAACTGGCGCTGTGGAAGCTGGCGATCAAGCCGGGCAAGCCGCTGACCTTCGGGCATTTCCGGGGTGTGCCGGTGATCGGCCTGCCGGGCAACCCGGCCTCGACTCTGGTGACCTTCGGCCTGCTGGCGCGGCCCTACTTGTTGCGTCGCCTGGGCGTGGAGCGCATCGAGCCGCTGGGCTTCCCGGTGCCGGGCGGGTTCATCTGGAGCAAGCCGGGCAACCGCCGCGAGTACCTGCGGGCACGGCTGGAGAATGGCCGCGCGGTGATCTACCGCAACCAGAGCTCCGGTGTGCTGCGCAGCGCCGCCTGGGCAGATGGCCTGGTGGAAGTGCTGGAGGGCACCACCTTGGCTGAGGGTGACCTGCTGCGCTTCATTCCCCTCAGCGAACTGCAGGCCTGATCTGGCGGGCCCTAGCCCCGGGCTTCAGTTCGGGGATGAAGAGCCCCTGGGCTGAAGCCCAGTCTACGAGGTGGTGCTTGCGGGGCTTTTGTAGCCCGGACTTCAGTCCGGGGATCAAGAGCCCCTGGGCTGAAGCCCAGGCTACGGGGCAGTGCTTGCGGGGGCATTTGTAGCCCGGACTTCAGTCCGGGGATGAAGAGCCCCTGGGCTGAAGCCCAGGCTACGGGGCGGTGTTTGCGGGGGCTTTTGTAGCCCGGACTTCAGTCCGGGGATGAAGAGCTCCTGGGCTGAAGCCCAGGCTACGGTGGGCGGTGTTTGCGGGGGCTTTTGTAGCCCGGACTTCAGTCCGGGGATGGAGCACTCAGCCCTGGCGCTTGGCCTCCCGGTATTCGCCGGGCGTCTGGCCGGTCCAGGCCTTGAAGCTGCGGTGGAACGAACGTGATTCGGTGAAGCCGAGGTAGGCGGCGATGTCCTGGATCGCCAGGTCGCTGCGCAGCAGGTAGTGCTCGGCCAGTTCCTGGCGCAGTTCGTCGAGGATCTGCTGGTAGCTGGTGCCGGCCTGCTGCAGGTGGCGCTGCAGGGTGCGTACCGTCATGTGGAACTTCTCCGCCACCCGCTCCTTGCGCGGCAGGCCGTCCTTGAGCAGCAGGCGCAGGGCGTTCTTTACCCGCTGTGGCAGCGGTTCGTCCTGGTCCAGCCCGGCCATCATCGCCAGGGCGTGTTCCTCCAGGGTGCGCAGGAGGTTGGCATCGGCCTGGCGCAGGGGCACGGCGAGGTACTCCAGGGGCACCAGCAGGGCGCTGCAGTGCTGCTCGAAGTGCACCGGGCAGCCGAATACCGCTTCGTAGTCCTCCTGGCGCGTGCCCGTCGGTAGGGCGTGCTCGAACCAGACCTCGCGGGGCGAGCGCTCCATGTCGGCGATCCAGCGGGCGTAGAGCAGCCAGGAAGCGAGCACGTTCTCCACCATGTGCCGGCGGATCTCCGGGGCTTCGTGGCGGCAGTTCCAGCTCAGGCGGATGTGGTCCGTGGCAGCTTCGATCTGGCTGGTGCCCATGTCCCCCACCAGCTTCTCGTAGGGAATGATGCGGCTCATGGCTTCGCCCAGGGTGGCGCAGTTCATGGTGATGTAGCCCAGCACGCTCCAGGAGCCCGGCTGGACGAAGTGCGCGGAATGCAGGCCGAACAGCGGGTCGCCGGACACCTCGATCAGGTGCTGCAACAGGCGTTCGTGGCTCTCGCTGGGAATCCGCCGGCCGTTGTCGGTGAGGTCCTCGGGCTGCAGGTCGGCGGCGCGCAGGGCGGCGTCGCGGTCCAGGCCCAGGTGGTCGGCATGGCGCAGGTACTTCAGCAGGGCGGGAACGGAGGTATAGCCGAGCGCGTGCATGGGTTCTTCTTGTTCTGGGTTGTCCTGATTGGCGATAGCCGCTGTCCCGATCAGACAGTGACGCTGCGGGGCGGCTGGCTAGTATAGGCAGCCATCGAAAACCTTCGAAACAACCAGGACAAGGAGAACGGGATGCGACGCTGGAACGGCTGGGGCGACGAGTCGACCGTGGTGGAGCTGCCGGCCAATGGGGCCGAATTCCTGGGCGCGCGGGTCGGCGCCGGGCAGGTGCTGGCGGATGCCACCCTGGAGCAGGTGCTGGCCAGCGTGCCGGCCTCGCGCCTGCCGGAGCATCCGCTGGTGAGCCAGGATGCGGAGGTGCGGGTGCGCCACGCCCGTGGCCAGAGCCTGCCGGACTGGCTGGCGATGCGCGAAGGCCGCTTCGAGGTGTTCCCCGACGGCGTGGCCTTCCCCGAAAGCCCGCAGGACATCCGTGTGCTGATGGCCTGGGCGGCCCAGCACGACGTGGTGCTGATCCCTTACGGCGGTGGTACTTCGGTGGCCGGGCACATCAACCCGCAGGCTTCCAGCCGCCCGGTGCTGACCCTGTCCCTGGCGCGCATGAGTCGCCTGCTGGAGCTGGACGAGGCGAGCCAGATCGCCACCTTCGGCCCCGGTGCCAACGGCCCGCAGGTGGAAAGCCAGTTGCGTGCCCGGGGCTTCACCCTCGGGCACTTCCCGCAGTCCTGGGAGCTGTCCACCCTCGGCGGCTGGGTCGCCAGCCGCTCCAGTGGCCAGCAGTCGCTGCGCTACGGGCGCATCGAGCAGTTGTTCGCCGGCGGCACTCTGGAGACCTTCGACGGTCCGCTGGAGCTGCCGACCTTCCCGGCCTCGGCGGCCGGGCCGGACCTGCGCGAGCTGGTGCTGGGCTCCGAGGGCCGCTTCGGGGTGATTTCTGAGGTCAAGGTGCGGGTGTCGCGCCTGGCCGACCAGGAGCGCTTCTACGCGGTGTTCCTGCCGGACTGGACGCGGGCGCTGCAAGCGGTGCGGACCCTGGCCCAGGCGCGGGTGCCGCTGTCCATGCTGCGCCTGTCCAACGCCATCGAGACCGAGACCCAGCTGGCCCTGGCCGGCCACCCGGAGCGCATCGCGCTGCTGGAGAAGTACCTGGCGTTCCGTGGGGCGCGCGCCGGCAAGTGCATGCTGACCTTCGGCGTGACCGGCTCGCGGGTGCAGAACGCCGCTTCGTTGCGTCAGGCCAAGGCGCTGCTGAGGCCCTTTGGCGGGGTGTTCACCGGCACCCTGCTGGGCAGCAAGTGGGCGGAGAACCGCTTCCGCTTCCCCTACCTGCGCCATGCCCTATGGGAGGCCGGCTACGTGGTGGACACCCTGGAGACGGCCACCGACTGGTCCAACGTCGACGCCCTGATGGGCAAGGTGGAGGCCAGCCTGCGCGAGGGGCTGGCGGACGAGGGCGAGCGGGTGCACGTGTTCACCCACCTGTCCCACGTCTACGGCGAGGGTTCGAGCATCTACACCACCTACGTGTTCCGCCCCGGTGCGAGTTACGAAACGGCCTTGAGCCGCTGGCAGCGCCTCAAGTTCGCGGCGAGCGAGGTGATCGCCCACAACCGCGGCACCATCAGCCACCAGCACGGCGTGGGCCGCGACCACGCGCCCTGGCTGCCGCTGGAAAAGGGTGTGCGTGGAATGGCCACGCTGCAGGCTATGGCCCGTCACTTCGACCCGGACGGCCGCCTGGCGCCCGGCGTGCTGCTGCAGGACTGAGCCGTGGAAACCTGGAATGCCGCCTGGCGGGCGGCCGCGCTGCCGGCGCTGGCGGCGCGGGAGTGGGACCTGATCGTGGTCGGCGGCGGCATCACCGGGGCCGGCATCCTGCGTGAGGCGGCGCGGCGGGGCTGGTCCTGCCTGCTGCTGGAACAGCGCGACTTCGCCTGGGGCACGTCCAGCCGCTCGTCGAAGATGGTTCACGGCGGCCTGCGCTACATCGCCAAGGGGCAGATCGGCCTCACCCGCGATTCGGTGCGCGAGCGCCAGCGCCTGTTGGCGGAAGCGCCCGGTCTGGTGGACCCGCTGAGTTTCGTGATGCCCCATCGCGGCGGCTTTCCCGGCCCGAGGGTGTTCGGCACGCTGCTGGCGCTGTACGACGCCCTGGCCGGGGTGCGCAACCACCGCTACCACCCGCTGCCGCAACTGCGCTTTCTGGCCCCTGGGCTGGGCGAGGCGGGGCTGCAGGGCGGGACGCAGTTCTTCGATGCCGTGACGGATGACGCGCGCCTGGTGATGCGGGTGCTGGCCGAGGCCCGGCGCGAGGGCGGTGAAGCCCTCAACGGGCTGCGGGTGCTGGAACTGACCCGCGACCAGGGGCGGGTGACCGGCCTGGTGGCGGAGGACGCCGAGGGTGGCGAGCGGCTGACGTTTCGCAGCCGCGCCGTGGCCCTGGCCACCGGCGCCTGGGCGGATGAACTGCGCCGTCGTGAGGGGCCGGAGCACATCCGCCCGCTGCGGGGCAGCCACCTGCTGTTGCCGGCCTGGCGCCTGCCGCTGGCCCATGCCATCAGCTTCATGCACCCGGACGACGGGCGCCCGGTGTTCGTCTTCCCCTGGGAGGGCGCGACCGTGGTGGGCACCACCGACCTGGACCATCGCGCGGGGCTGACCGAAGACGCGGCCATCAGCGCCGAGGAGGTCGACTACCTGCTGGCCGCCTGCGCCGCGCAGTTCCCGAATGCGGCCATCGGCCGCGCCGACGTGCTCTCCACCTGGGCCGGGGTGCGGCCGGTGGTGAGCGATGGGGCCGAGGGGCGCAAGCCCTCCGACGAGAAGCGCGAGCACGCGCTGTGGACGGAGCCCGGCTGCGTGACGCTGGCCGGGGGCAAGCTCACCACCTTCCGTCTGCTGGCGTTGGAAGTGCTGCGGGCCTGCGCGCCGTTCACCGGGCGTGAAGTGGCGGACCACGGTTCGGCGGTGTTCACACCGGCACCGCTGCCGCCCCTGCCGGTGGGCGCGGGGTTGCAGCGGCGCCTGGCGGGCCGCCATGGCCCGGCATTGACGCGGCTGGCTCCCTGGCTGGAGCGATTGGGGAGCGAGCGGGTGGGCGGCAGCGAGGTGCTCTGGGCCGAGCTGGCCTGGGCGGCCGAAGGCGAGCTGGTGCTGCACCTGGATGACCTGCTGCTGCGCCGCACGCGGCTGGGCCTGCTGGTGGCGGAGGGCGGCCAGGCGTACCTGCCGCGCATCCGCGCACTGTGCCAGCCGCTGCTGGAATGGGACGATGCGCGCTGGGCGCGCGAGGAGCAGGCATACCGGGCACTGTGGCGCCGGTACTACAGCCTGCCCGCATAACGACAAGAAAGGACGTCACCGTGAGCGAAACGAGCTACCTGCTGGCCATCGACAACGGCACCCAGAGCGTGCGTGCCCTGCTGTTCGACCTGCAGGGCAACCTGGTGGGCAAGGGCAAGGTGCCGCTGGAGGCCTACTATTCCAAGCAGCCCGGCTGGGCCGAGCAGGACCCGGAGTACTACTGGTCGAGCCTGGCCGAGGCCTGCCGCCTGCTGTGGGCGTCGGTGGACATCGACCGCAGCCTGATCCGTGGCGTGGCCCTGACCACCCAGCGCGGCACGGTGATCCACGTTGACGAGCAGGGCCAGCCGCTGCGCCCGGCGATCATCTGGCTGGATCAGCGTCGTGCCGAGGCCGAGGGACGCATCAAGGGGCCCTGGGGCTGGCTGTTCCGCCTGCTGCGGCTGGAGCCGACGGTGGACCACTTCCGCACCCAGGCGGAGGTGAACTGGGTGGCGCAGAATCAGCCGGAGCTGTGGGCGCGGACCCACAAGGTGCTGCTGCTGTCGGGGTTCCTGACCCACCGGCTGTGCGGCCGCTTCGTGGATTCGGTGGGCTGCCAGGTGGCCTACCTGCCGTTCGACTACAAGCGCCTGGACTGGGCCAAGCCGAGCGACTGGAAGTGGCAGGCGATGCCGGTGCGCCGCGAACAGCTGCCGGACCTGTGCAAGCCGGGCGAGACCCTGGGGCGCATCACCGCCGAGGCGAGCCGCCTGACCGGCATCCCCGAGGGGCTGCCGCTGGTGGCCGCCGCTGCCGACAAGGCCTGCGAGGTGATGGGCTCGGGCGGGGTGGCGCCGGACACGGCCTGCCTCTCCTACGGCACCACGGCCACCATCAACACCACGCGCCAGCGCTACCTGGAGACGATTCCGCTGATCCCGCCTTACCCGGCGGCGGTGCCGGACCACTTCAATACCGAGGTGATGATCTACCGCGGGTTTTGGATGGTCAGCTGGTTCAAGCAGGAGTTCGGCCTGCGGGAAATGCAGCGGGCGCGGGAGCTGGGGGTGGAGCCGGAGGCGCTGTTCGACGAGCTGGTCAACGGTGTGCCACCCGGCTCCATGGGGCTGACGCTGCAGCCGTACTGGTCCCCCGGCATCCGTGAGCCGGGGCTGGAGGCGAAGGGGTCGATCATCGGCTTCGGCGACGTGCACACCCGGGCGCACATCTACCGGGCCATCCTCGAAGGGCTGGCCTACGCCCTGCGCCAGGGCAAGGAGCGCATCGAGAAACGCTCCGGCACGCGCATCACCCGGCTGCGGGTGTCCGGCGGGGGCTCCCAGAGTGATGCGGCGATGCAATTGACGGCGGACATCTTCGGCCTGCCGGCGGAGCGGCCCCATGTGTTCGAGACTTCGGGGCTGGGGGCGGCCATCGACTGCGCGGTGGGCCTGGGGCTGCACCCGGACTTCCCCACCGCCATCGCGGCGATGACGCGGGTGGGGCAGGTGTTCCAGCCCAACCCGGAGGCGCGGCGGGTCTACGAGCAGCTGTACCGCGAGGTGTACCTGAACATGTACCAGCAGTTGAAGCCGCTGTACCAGAAGATCCGCGACATCACCGGCTACCCGGCCTGACGGGAGCCGTGGCACGCCGGGCTGAAGCCCGGGCTACGGCTTGAATGGAACCCCCCCCCGGTGGTTGTCACCGGGGGCGTTCTGCTTCGGGTCAGGCCACGTCCACCAGCACGATCTCGGTGTCTTCCTGGGCGTTGAAGGTCAGGTGCGTTTCATCCTTCACGGCGACACCGTCGCGGGCCAGGGCGGGGATGCCGTTCACTTCGTAGCGACCCTGCGCGGCCACCAGGTAGGCCTTGCGGCCGTGTTCGAGGTGGTACTCGGCGGTCTGGCCGGCCTTGATCGTTGCGGCTACCAGCCGGGCATTGGCGCGGATGTGCAGGGCATCGCTGCCCGCGTCGATGCCGCTGGCGAGGGTGACGAAGGTGCCGGCGCGCTCCCCCTTGGGAAACGGGCGGGTGCCCCAGGACGGCGCCGTACCGAACTCGGTGGGCATGATCCAGATCTGAAAGATGCGGGTGGTCTCGTCCTCCAGGTTGTATTCGGAGTGGGCGATGCCGGTGCCTGCGCTCATCACCTGCACGTCGCCGGCCACGGTGCGGCCCTTGTTGCCGAGGTTGTCCTGGTGGGTGATGGCGCCGTCACGGACGTAGGTGATGATCTCCATGTCCCGGTGCGGGTGCGGCGGGAAGCCGGAGTGCGGGGCGATCTCGTCGTCGTTCCACACCCGCAGCTGGCCCCAGTTCATCCGCGCCGGGTCGTGGTACTCGGCGAAGGAGAAGTGGTGACGGGCATTCAGCCAGCCATGCTGGGCGGCGCCGAGTTGCTGGAAGGGGCGTACGTGGATCATGGGAATCTCCTGTCGGGCCGGGGTGGGTTGGGCTCCCCGGCGCAATGGTGGCCATGATCCATCGACTGATGATGGTGAAGAAGCGGGATTTATGGGTTCCAGCTATCGATTCGCTCGATAGTTCTGTTGGATTTCGCTGGCAGGCTCTTTCACGTTTTCCCTGGGGGCGTGCCTATACTCGGGCCCATTCCCGGTGTGGAGCGATTGATGACTGAACGCAAGGCGGTGCTGGTGCTGCATGGCAAGCAGGCCATGAATGAGGAGGTCCGCGCGGCGGTGATGGCCCGTCGTGAGGCGGGCTGGGAGCTGGCGGTGCGGGTGACCTGGGAGGGTGGCGATGCCCGCCGGCTGGTGGACGAGGCCCTGGCAGGCGGCTACCGAACCCTGGTGGCCGGCGGCGGCGACGGCACCCTGCGGGACGTGGCCGAGGCGATTGCCCTGTCCGGCGAGGACGCCAGCCTGGCCCTGCTGCCGCTGGGCACCGCCAATGACTTCGCCCACGCCGCCGGGGTGCCGCTGGTGCCCGGCGAGGCGCTGGCGCTGCTGGACGTGCCGGCCCGGGCCATCGACCTGGGGGAAGCCGACGGGCGGCTGTTCCTCAACATGGCGACCGGCGGTTTCGGTTCCAAGGTCACGGCCAACACCTCGGAGGACCTGAAGAAGGTGCTCGGCGGTGCGGCCTACCTGCTCACCGGGCTGACACGCTTTTCGGAGGTGCATGCGGCCTTCGGGCGCTTCCGTGGGCCTGATTTCGCCTGGGAGGGGGAGTTCCTCGCCCTGGGCATCGGCAACGGCAGCCAGGCGGGCGGCGGGCACGTGCTCTGCCCCCGTGCGCGGGTGGACGACGGCCTGCTCGATCTCTGTATCGTGCCGGCGCCGCAGGACGTGGTGGGTACCCTGGGGACGCTGCTGTCGGGCGGCATGCGCGGCCTGGAGGCGGTCTCGGTGACCGCCCGTCTGCCCTGGGTGGAGGTGGAGGCGCCGGAGGGATTGGATGTAAATCTGGACGGCGAGCCGCTGGAATGTCGGCAGGTTCGCTTCAGTGCGCGCCGTAACGCACTACGCTTACATCTGCCGGACGGTTCGCCGCTGCTAAGGGCCCCTGGGTCGTGAGCCGTCTTCTGGTGTGGTGCGCCGGGGTGGTGCATGATGGCTCCCCGCCATGACGGCTACAGTTATCCCATCACTCTGCCGATAAGGTGAAGCAGCCGCAGTCCGGCTGGAATTTTCTACAGGAGCATGCAATGGCCGGTATTCTCGACACAGTCGACCAGCGCACCCAACTGGTGGGTGAGAACCGCCTGGAAATCCTCATGTTCCGACTGGTGGGCCGTCAGTTGTTCGCCATCAACGTGTTCAAGGTGCAGGAAGTCCTGCAACTGCCCAAGCTGACCCTGATTCCCCAGCGCCATCCCTACGTCTGCGGCGTGGTCAACCTGCGCGGCCATACGCTGCCGGTGATCGACCTGTCCCGTGCCATCGGTATGCGCGCGCTGGTGCCGGACAAGAACAGCACCATCATCGTCACCGAGTACAACCGTTCGGTGCAGGCTTTCCTGGTGGGGGGCGTGGACCGCATCCTCAACCTCAACTGGGAGTCCATCCAGCCGCCTCCCGGTGGGGCCGGTCGTCAGCACTACCTGACGGCGATCACCAAGGTGGAGGACAACATCGTCGAGATCATCGACGTGGAGAAGGTGCTGGCCGAGATCGTGCCCATGAGCACCCGCGTTTCGGAGGAGCGCCTGGGCAACCCGTTGCTGGAGCGTGCCCGTGGCCGCGAAGTGCTGCTGGTGGACGATTCCAATGTCGCCCTGACCCAGTTGCGCGAGACACTCTCCCAACTGGGCATCCGCACTCATTCGGCCAGTGACGGCCTGAAGGCCCTCAACCTGCTGAAGAAGTGGGCGGATTCCGGTGAGGTGATGACCGACAAGCTGCTGATGGTCTTCACCGATGCCGAAATGCCGGAGATGGACGGCTACCGTCTGACTACCGAGATCCGCAACGACCCGCGTCTGCGCGACCTCTATGTGGTGATGCACACCTCGCTGTCCGGCAGCTTCAACGACGCCATGGTGAAGAAGGTGGGGTGCGACAACTTCCTCTCCAAGTTCCAGCCCGACAAGCTGGTCGACGTGGTGGCGGACCGCCTGAGCAAGGACAACTGACCGCCGGGCGACGGGCTTGGCCGCCCGTCGCCGATTCCGTATAAGGGACGCTTCCGACCGCCTGATGGAAGCTGGCCCATGCTGCGTCTCACCGCTCTGTATCGCTACCCCATGAAATCCGCCATCGGTGAGTCCCTCGCGCGCGCCGAGCTGGACGGTCTTGGCCTGGCCGGTGATCGCCGCTGGATGCTGGTGGACGCCAGCAACGGGCGCTTCCTCACCCAACGTGCACTGCCGCAGATGTCTCAGCTCAGCGCCCGCTGGAACGCCTCGGGCGGTTTGAGCCTGCGTGCCGTCGGCCTGCCGGAGCTGGAGGTGCCCTTGCCGGGCGCCGGGGCGGAGCTGCGCGGCGCGCAGATCTGGAGCGATGCGATGAGGGTGCCCGATGCCGGCGACGAGGCGGCCGAATGGCTGAGCCGCTTTATCGGCAAACCGTGTCGCCTGGTGCATGTGCCGACCGAGCGTGCCCGGGACATCCCGGGCAGCCTGCTGCCAGAGGAGAAGGTGGGCTTCGCCGACGGCTACCCGCTGCTGCTGATCGGCCAGGCCTCCCTCGATGACCTGTCGGCACGGGTCGGTCGCCCGTTGGAGATGCTGCGCTTCCGCCCGAACCTGGTGGTGGAGGGCTGCGAGCCCTATGCCGAGGACAACTGGAAGCGCATCCGCATCGGCGGCGTGGAGTTCAGTGTTGCCAAGGGGTGCAGCCGCTGCATCCTCACCACCATCGACCCGGCCACCGGCGAGCGCAGCGCCGATCGTGAACCGCTGACGACCCTGAAGACCTATCGGGAGCGCGAGGGGGAGGTGTTCTTCGGGCAGAACCTGATCAACCGGAGCGCCGGCACCCTGGAGGTGGGGATGGCGGTGGAGGTGCTGGAGTAAGGGGCCCGACTCCGCTGCAGCAGGACCATGAAACAAGACGGGCGACGATGGGCGCCCGTCTTGTTTCAGGTGGGGATCACTGGTCGTCGAAGAAGCGCTCGTGCCATTCCACCAGGGGCTGCGGGGCGTTGAGCTTCTTGCCGTAGATGACCGAGTAGGACAGGACGTTCTGTACGTACTGGCGGGTTTCGTCGAATGGGATGCTCTCCACCCAGACGTCGAAAGCCAGATGGTCGGCGCCCTTGAGCCACTGGCGCACGCGACCGGGGCCAGCGTTGTAGGCAGCGGAGGCGAGCACGCGGTTGCCGTTGAACTGGCCGTGGACCTGGCTCAGGTAGGCGGCGCCGAGCTGGATGTTGATGTCCGGGTTGAGGGCCTGCTGGGGCGAGGCCAGGGGGATGCCGAACTTGCGTGCGGTCTCCTTGGCTGTAGCAGGCATCAGTTGCATCAGGCCCATGGCGCCCACGCCGGAGCGGGCGTCGGCCATGAAGGCGCTTTCCTGACGGGTGATGGCGAACACCCAGCTGGAATGCAGCCCTCGCACCTTGGCCTGCTGGGTCAGGGCGCTGCGGTGGGCCATGGGGAAACGGATGTCCAGATCGTCCCAGTACTGGGCCTGGCTGATGGTGCGAATGGCTGGGAAGTACCACTCCATGTCGTAGGCGAGCCGGGCCTGGGCGACCAGTTCCTCGCGGCTGAACAGGCGGCTGACGTAGTACCACTCGCGGCGGCCGTCGACGATCTCGCCGCGATCGTGGAACTCCATGGCCCGGCGGATGCCGGCGGTGTTGCGCACCTTCTGCATCACCTTGGGGTCGATGGCCATGGGCTTGTTGTTGAGCTGGTACGGCGCTTGGATGCGGTCGGCGGCGAGGAAGCCGTAGAAGTCACGCTCGCGGGCCAGGGGCTGCATCAGGCGGGGGGCTTCGGCGCTCTGCGGCTGAGCCAGTTGAAGGCTGCGGGCTTGCCAGTAGCGCCAGCGGTTGGTGCTGGCCAGCGATGGCGGCATCTGTCGGGTCAGTTGGTAGGCGTCCTGCCAACGGCCCAGACGCAGCAGCAGGCGCGCGCGCCATTCGCTGACGGTGTCGTCGCGCAGCTTGGGGTCGTATTGAGTCATCAACTTCAGGGCGCGGGCGTCGAAGCGCTTGGCCAGCGTCAGGCCGATCTCCCGGGCGATGGCGACCTTCTCCTCGCTGGAGAAGGGCATGCGCGTGGCGTAGGCATCCAGCAGGGTGGTGGCCTTGTCCGGGTCCTGGCGGGCCAGGCGACGCAGGCCGAGCCCGACCACATCGGCCATGGTGCGATCGGCCGGGCTGAAGCGTGCGGTCTGGCTCAGCAGTTGCGGGTTCTGGGCGACGTCCACCAGCAGCTTGCCTTGGGTGGACAGGCTCGGGAGGCTCTTGACCAGGAAGCTGGCCAGGCCGTAGTTGCGGGCTTCGGCCGCCAGCTTGGCGCGGCGCCAGCGCATCTGCTCGGTCATCTGGCCGTCGGCGCGCCAGAGTTCGAACAGCGCGTCGCAGGCCTCGGGCTGGGACTTGCCCACCAGCCAGAGCTTCTCGGCTGTTTTGTGGCCGTCGGCCTTGAGGCCGTGCTTGAGTTGGTACTGGCCGTAGAGGCAGTCCAGCTCGGTGAAGTTCATCTTGGGGTCGTAGTGGTTGACGAAGGTCTTCCAGTCGCCGCGCTCGGCGAGCCAGCGCAGCCAGCGCAGCCGCATCCAGTTGGACTGGGGCAGGTCGCCGTGCTCGGCGAGGAACTTCTCGATCTCTTCGTTGCTGGCCCATTTCAGGCGGGCGGTCAGTTCGTCGTAGGCCAGGTGCGGCTCCAGCGGGTAGTCGGCCAGCGCGCTGGCATAGCGCTTGTACGGACCGCTGTCGCCCTTGGCCAGGGCGCGTTTGGCCTCGTCGTACATCTGCCGCTGCTTGGCGAGGGGCACCGCATGGGCCGCGTCGAGCGTGAGGGTGGTGAGAAGCAGGCAGGAGAACAGGCTGAGCAGACGACCGCGCATGACACTTCCGGGTAGAGAAAACGTAGTGGGCGACGGCCACGGGGCCACCGGAGGTGCGTAGCTTAGCCGTTTGCCGGGTGCAGGTGGAGTCTCGTCGGAGGGGGGAAACATGATGAAAAAATGGCGGCCGTGGCATCGGCCAATCGGGGTAGAATGCGCGCCCATCTTTCGGAGGCCCCCATGACCCTGCTCAAGTTCAGCGATGTTTCCCTTGCCTATGGCGCCATGCCGTTGCTGGACAAGGTGTCGTGGCAGATCGCCCGGGGCGAGCGGGTCTGCGTGATCGGCCGCAACGGCACCGGCAAGTCCAGCATGCTGCGTCTGGTGAAGGGCGAGCAGCACGCGGATGACGGCGAGATCTGGCGGGCCCCGGCACTGAAGATCGGCGAACTGCCCCAGGAACTGCCCCGTGCCGACGAGCGCACGGTATTCGACGTGGTGGCCGAGGGGCTGGCTGGCGTCGGCGAGCTGCTGGCCCAGTACCACCACCTGAGCCAGAACATCCGCGACGAGCACGACCTGGAACGCCTGACCCATGTCCAGCAGGAACTGGAGGCGAAGGACGGCTGGCGCCTGCAGCAGTTGGTGGACAGCACCCTGAGCCGCCTGCAGTTGCCGGCGGACAAGACCCTGGCGGAGCTCTCCGGTGGCTGGCGCCGCCGCGTGCTGCTGGCCCAGGCGCTGGTATCCGAGCCCGACCTGCTGCTGCTGGACGAGCCCACCAACCACCTGGACATCGGTGCCATCGCCTGGCTGGAAGAGGCCCTGTCGGGCTTCGGCGGCGCGGTGCTGTTCATCACCCACGACCGTTCCTTCCTGCAGAACCTGGCGACTCGCATCCTCGAACTGGATCGCGGCAACCTGATCGACTGGAACGGCGACTACGCCAGCTTCCTGGTGCACAAAGAGCAGCAGCTGGCGGCGGAAGAGACCGCCAATGCGCTGTTCGACAAGCGTCTGGCCCAGGAAGAGGTGTGGATCCGCCAGGGCATCAAGGCCCGGCGGACCCGTAACGAGGGCCGTGTGCGTGCGCTGAAGGCGATGCGCATGGAGCGTGCCGAACGCCGTGAGCGCCAGGGGCGTGCAACTTTCCAGTTGGAGACGGCAGACAAGTCCGGCAAGCAGGTGATCGTGGTGGAGAACGTGGGCTTCGCCCACCCGGGCGGCGAGTTGCTGATCCGTGACTTCTCCATGGTGCTGCAGCGTGGCGACCGCATCGGCCTGCTGGGCGCCAACGGCACCGGCAAGACCACGCTGCTCAAGCTGCTGCTGGGTGACCTGCAGCCGACCCAGGGCAGCATCGAGGTCGGCACCAAGCTGGAAGTGGCCTACTTCGATCAACTGCGCCATGCGCTGGAGCCGGAGAAAACGGTGATCGACAACCTCGCCGAAGGACGCGAGTTCATTACCGTGGGCGGACAGAGCCGCCATGTCCTCAGCTACCTCGGCGATTTCCTCTTCAGTCCGCAGCGCGCACGTACGCCGGTCAAGGCATTGTCCGGCGGCGAGCGTGCGCGCTTGTTGCTGGCCAAGCTGTTCAGCAAGCCGGCCAACCTGCTGGTGCTGGATGAACCGACCAACGACCTGGATGTGGAAACCCTGGAGCTGCTGGAAGAGGTGCTGCTGGAGTTCCCGGGGACCGTGCTGATGGTCAGCCACGACCGTGCCTTCCTCGACAACGTGGTCACCAGCACCCTGGTGTTCGAGGGTGAGGGCCGGGTGCGCGAGTACGTCGGTGGCTATCAGGACTGGCTGCGCCAGGGGGGCTCACCACGCCTGCTGGGCGTGGGCGAGGGACGCAGTGCCAAGGCCGAACCGCCGGCCGTCGCCGAGGCGTCTGCGCAGGCGACCGAGAAGCCGGCCGGCGAGGCGCCGAAGAAGAAACTCAGCTACAAATTGCAACGTGAGCTCGAAGCCCTTCCTGGGCAGATCGAGGCCCTGGAGGCCGAGATGGAGGCCGTCCAGCAGGAGATTTCCGACCCGGCGTTCTACCAGCGCCCCGCGGAGCAGACCCGCGCGGTACTGGAGCGTTTCGAGCAGCAACAGCAGGAACTGGATCGCCTGCTGGAGCGCTGGGCCGAACTGGAAGATTGATGTCTGTTTGAGTCGGAGAGCCCATGGCTGTCGAGTACCGCATCACGCTGGACGACGAGCACGAGTTCAGCTATCGCATTGAGCTGGACCGGGAATACGACCACGAGCGCGCGGCGACGGCGCCGAAGTGGACGCGCCTGGATTTCAACCAGTGCAGCAATTGCCCGCTCTCACGCGATCGTTTCAGCCATTGCCCGGCGGCCGTCGACCTGCACCGGGTGATCGAGGACTTTCATGGACTGCCAGCCTTCAAGAAGGCTGTGTTCATGGTGCGCACGCCGGAGCGCGAGTACACCAAGCACGTCGGTCTGGAGGAGGGCTTGCGGGCGCTGCTGGGGGTGATCATGGCCACCAGTGCCTGCCCGGTCCTGGGGCGTCTCAAGCCGATGGCCCAGCAGCACCTGCCGTTCGCCAGCAATCAGGAGTTCATCCTGCGCGCGGTGTCGCTCTACCTGGCGCGGCAGTACTTCAATCTGCGCGAAGGGCGGCATGCCGATTGGGAGCTGAAGGGGCTGGTGAGGCTGTTCCAGCAATTGCAGTTGGTGAACCAGGCGTTCTGGCAGCGCATCCATGACGTGTGCGAAGGGGATTCGAACCTCAAGGCTTTCCTGACCTTCTTTTCCATGGCGTCCAGCATGACGTACTCGCTGGAAACGCAGCTACAGAAGATCCGTCCTCTGGTGATGAGTGCCGACGAAGGCTTCATGTAAGCCTTCGTCGGCAACGGCGCTATTTCCCTGACTTGTTGAGACGCACCGCGAGCACGTCGCAAGGCGCACCGTGGAGAACGTCGTTGGCAGTGGAACCCAGCAGCAGTGCCAGGCCGTGGCGGCCATGGCTGCCGACCACGATCAGGTCGCAATCTTGTTCTTCGGCCAGGCGGTGGATCTCCTGGCGGGGCTGGCCATAGGCCAGGTGGCGTTGCTCGGCGCTGATTTCGGGATAGAGGCCGGCAAAGCCATCGAGGCGCTCGCGAGCCTGTTCGAACTGCTGCTGCTGCAGCATGGAGAGGTCCATGGGGACGTCGCCGCCAAAGGCCATGGCCATGGGCTCGACGATGTGCACCAGGGACAGCCGGGCCTGGGAGGCTTGAGCCAGGGCCTGCGCGCGGCGCACGACGGGGTGGCATTCGTCGGTGAGGTCGATGGCGACCAGGATGTGCTGGTAGGGCATGGGGTGACTCCTCCTTACAGGTTGCACCTGGCATGAAGTATGGCCGCCATGGGGGCGCGCCGGCATGATTTTCATCATGGGAATGCAGTTATGACCCTGTGGTTGGTGGTGTTTCTTCTGCTCGCTGTGCTCAGTCCGCTGGTCTGGCTGCTGCCTTCCAAGGGGCAGCGCGGGCGCATGGACCTGCGCATGCAGGCCCGTCGAATGGGATTGGCGATGCAATTGGCACGGCAGGAGTGGCCGCACTGGCTGTCGGTCGAGCCGCCGCCCTCCTGTGCGCAATTCCACCGCGCTCGCCGCCGTGGTGCCGAGGGTACATGGATTTATTGGCAGGTTGCGCCGGGGCAGTGGGTCAATCAGTGGCGTGAGCCGTTGGAGGACCCGGCGTTGCTTGGGTGCTTTGCCGGGTTGCCTGCCGATGTCTACAAGATCGAGACCACGCCGCAGATGGTGGCGCTGTACTGGGGCGAGCGAGGTACGCCGGAGGATCTCCAGCGCATTGCCGAGGTGCTGCGCGCCATCGACTGACGCACAGCGGGGCGGGCGGCTCAGAGCTGGGCCGTGGCGTACTGGGCGGATACGCCCTCTAGGCCTTCGATGATGCTGTCCGAGTACTTGTTGATCAGGAAAGGCACGCTGTTCTCGTTGTAGTTCTGCAACGAACGCTCTATGTAGCGCCATTTGGTACCGATGCTGGTCAGCGCCTGGCTGATCTGCGGGGTATTCCGGGGTTGCTGTGCCAGTGCCGTGAGCTGGCCGGCGAAGTCCTTGGCCAGTTCGTCGATGGCCTTACCCTCTCCACCGCCGAAGAAGGATGCCCCTACGGACGCACTGCGCGAGGCGTAGTCGACGGCGATGGTCTGCATCAGCAGGCTCTGCTGGCGGCTTTGCTGGGTCAGTGGCGGTACGGCGAAGTTGCTTTCCTGCTGGATGCGGTCATAAAGCTCGCCGGCCAATTCGATCAGTTTCTGGTTGCGTGCCGTCATGTCGGCGACTGGCTGCAGGTCGGTGAAGCCTTGTGTGCGCAGGGCGGTCACCAGGCCGCCGAGTTCATTGGCGTAATCCTTCCATTGCTGCTGCAACTGGACGTGCAGGGCCTTCGAGGCATCGCCCTGGATGTCCTTGAGCTCCTTCAGGCGCGCATCGGCTTCCTGCATGGACTCGTCGATCATCCGTGCGTAGCGCTGGTCGCCTTCCATGCCGTTGTACATGTAGAAGTCGCCCAGGCTCTTCAGTGCGGCAAGGCGCATCTGGTGGAGTTTGAGGAGGGTGTTGCCGGGGTCGGCCGCCTGGCTGGTGGGAACCAGGCAGAAGAAGGAAAGGAGGGTGCCTAGCAGTACGGCAAGCGTGCGGCTCGTCATGGTGCTACTCCGTGTGCCCTGGGGGCGTGTTTGTTGTTTTTATTCGACCTGTCCCGGTCGTGCCACGGGACTCTACTCTTCATCGCTGGCCTTTGGCTAGCGTGCTCTGCCAGCTGCCCACGCGGCCTTCCATCGACTTTCTGATGCAATGACATAAGCTCCGTGCATAGTGTTTCCGGCAGCCTGCCGCATCGCTTCAAGCGCCGGTTGCAGAGCGGTTTTGGCGTGGCCGGGCGGTCACGAAGCGCAATTGACAACGGAGGACTTTTCCGTGAATGTGTGCGCACCCAAATCAAACGGGCGTATGAATTGAGCGTTTGCCTGGTGGGCACGCTCCAATGACCACTACCCGATATCGCGTCGGTGGGTGTGCCGGACCGAATCGGACTTGACCCTGGGCTCAGCCCAGGGCCGGTTCGCCGGTTGGCTCCGATGTGTACTGTTCAGCTTCCATACCGTGGAGATCAGTTGATGATTTACGAAGGTAAAGCCATCACGGTTAAGGCTCTTGAGGGCGGCATCGTCGAACTGCAGTTCGATCTCAAGGGTGAGTCCGTCAACAAGTTCAACCGTCTTACCCTGAACGAACTGCGCCAGGCCGTCGACGCCATCAAGGCAGACGCTTCGGTCAAGGGCGTCATCGTCACCAGCGGCAAGGACGTGTTCATCGTCGGCGCTGACATCACCGAGTTCGTCGATAACTTCAAGCTGCCCGACGAAGAGCTGGTGGCCGGCAACCTCGAAGCCAACAAGATCTTCAGTGATTTCGAAGACCTGGCCGTGCCCACCGTCGTTGCCATCAACGGCATCGCCCTGGGTGGGGGCCTGGAGATGTGCCTCTCTGCCGACTACCGCGTGATGAGCGAAACCGCCAAGATCGGCCTGCCTGAAGTAAAGCTGGGCATCTACCCGGGCTTCGGCGGTACCGTGCGCCTGCCGCGCCTGATCGGTGTGGACAACGCCATCGAGTGGATCGCCTCCGGCAAGGAGAACAAGGCCGCCGACGCCCTGAAAGTGGGTGCCGTTGACGCCGTGGTCGCCCCGGCCAAGCTGAAGGAAGGTGCCCTGGACCTGGTCAAGCGCGCCATTGCCGGCGAGCTGGACTACAAGGCCAAGCGGCAGCCCAAGCTGGAAAAGATCAAGCTGAACGCCATCGAGCAGATGATGGCCTTCGAGACTGCCAAGGGCTTCGTGGCTGGCCAGGCTGGCCCGAACTACCCGGCGCCGGTCGAAGCGATCAAGACCATCCAGAAAGCTGCCAACTTCGGCCGTGACAAGGCGCTGGAAGTCGAGGCTGCCGGCTTCGTCAAGCTGGCCAAGACTTCCGTTGCCGAGAGCCTGATCGGTCTGTTCCTGAACGACCAGGAGCTGAAGAAGAAGGCCAAGAAGCACGACGAGATCGCCCAGGACGTTAAGCTGGCCGCCGTACTCGGCGCCGGCATCATGGGGGGCGGCATCGCCTACCAGTCCGCTTCCAAGGGCACTCCGATCCTGATGAAGGATATCCGCGAAGAGGGTATCCAGATGGGCCTGAACGAGGCGTCCAAGCTGCTCGGCAAGCGCGTCGAGAAAGGCCGCATGACCCCGGCCAAGATGGCCGAGGCGCTGAACGCCATCCGTCCGACCATGTCCTACGGCGACTTCGCCCACGTCGACATCGTGGTAGAGGCCGTGGTCGAGAACCCGAAGGTCAAGCACGCCGTGCTGGCCGAGGTGGAAGGCCATGTGAAGGACAACGCGATCATCGCGTCCAACACCTCCACCATCTCCATCAGCTACCTGGCCCAGGCCCTGAAGCGCCCCGAGAACTTCGTCGGTATGCACTTCTTCAACCCGGTGCACATGATGCCGCTGGTCGAGGTCATCCGCGGCGAGAAGTCCAGCGAAGTGGCTGTGGCCACCACCGTTGCCTACGCCAAGAAGATGGGTAAGAACCCCATCGTGGTGAACGACTGCCCCGGCTTCCTGGTGAACCGCGTGCTGTTCCCGTACTTCGGTGGCTTCGCCAAGCTGCTCGAGTTCGGCGTGGACTTCGTCCGCATCGACAAGATCATGGAAAAGTTCGGCTGGCCCATGGGCCCGGCCTACCTGTCCGACGTGGTCGGTATCGACACTGGCCACCACGGCCGTGACGTGATGGCCGAAGGCTTCCCGGACCGCATGGCGGTCGAGGGCAAGACCGCCGTCGACGTGATGTACGAAGCCAACCGCCTGGGCCAGAAGAACGGCAAGGGCTTCTACGCCTACGAAATGGACAAGCGCGGCAAGCCGAAGAAGGTCCAGGACCCCGAGGCCTACGAGATCCTCAAGCCGATCATCAAGGAACAGCGCGAGCTGACCGATGAGGACATCATCAACTTCATGATGATCCCGCTGTGCCTGGAAACCGTTCGCTGCCTGGAAGACGGCATTGTCGAAACCGCAGCCGAGGCCGACATGGGCCTGATCTACGGTATCGGCTTCCCCCCCTTCCGTGGTGGTGCGCTGCGTTACATCGATTCCATCGGTGTAGCCGAGTTCGTCGCCCTGGCCGACAAGTACGTCGATCTGGGCGCCCTGTACCACCCGACCGCCAAGCTTCGTGAGATGGCCGCCAAGGGCCAGAAGTTTTTCGGTTAATCGCGCAGCGAACAGAGCGAGAGAAGAAATATGAGCCTGAATCCGAGAGACGCGGTCATTGTCGACTTCGGCCGCACCCCGATGGGTCGTTCCAAGGGCGGCATGCATCGCAACACCCGTGCCGAGACCATGTCGGCCCACCTGATCAGCAAGCTGCTGGAGCGCAACCCCAAGGTTGACCCGGCTGAAGTGGAAGATGTGATCTGGGGCTGCGTGAACCAGACCCTGGAACAGGGCTGGAACATCGCGCGCATGGCGTCGCTGATGACCCAGATTCCCCACACCAGCGCTGGCCAGACCGTCAGTCGCCTGTGTGGTTCCTCCATGAGCGCCCTGCACACCGCCGTGCAGGCCATCCAGTCCGGCAATGGTGATGTGTTCGTCATCGGCGGCGTGGAGCACATGGGCCACGTCGGCATGATGCATGGCGTCGACCCGAACCCGCACCTGTCCCTGTACGCCGCCAAGGCGTCCGGGATGATGGGCCTGACCGCCGAGATGCTGGGCAAGATGCACGGCATCACCCGCGAGGCCCAGGACCAGTTCGGCGTGCGCTCCCACCAGCTGGCCCACAAGGCCACTGTGGAAGGCAAGTTCAAGGACGAGATCATCCCGATGGAAGGCTATGACGAGAATGGCTTCCTGAAGGTGTTCGACTTCGACGAAACCATCCGTCCGGAAACCACCCTCGAAGGCCTGGCGTCCCTGAAGCCGGCGTTCAACCCGAAGGGCGGTACCGTGACTGCCGGTACGTCGTCGCAGATCACCGACGGTGCGTCCTGCATGATCGTGATGAGCGCCCAGCGCGCCAAGGACCTGGGCATCGAGCCCATGGCCGTGGTTCGTGCCATGGCGGTCGCGGGCGTCGATCCGGCGATCATGGGCTACGGCCCGGTGCCGTCCACCCAGAAAGCGCTCAAGCGTGCCGGCCTGACCATGGCTGACATCGATTTCATCGAGCTCAACGAAGCCTTCGCTGCCCAGGCCCTGCCCGTGCTGAAGGACCTGAAGGTGCTCGATAAGATGGAAGAGAAGGTCAACCTGCACGGCGGCGCCATCGCTCTGGGTCACCCGTTCGGCTGCTCCGGTGCGCGTATCTCCGGCACCCTGCTGAACGTGATGAAGCAGAACGACGGCAAACTGGGCGTGGCCACCATGTGCGTGGGTCTCGGCCAGGGCATCACCACCATCTTCGAGCGCGTCTGAGCCTGAAGCTGGACAAGACCGGGGCCTCGTGCCCCGGTTTTCGTTTCCGCCAATTTCTCGCCAAGGCTGGCCATATCCCCTCGGAGTGGGCACCATGCGCACCTTGGCAAGCCGTCGACCGAGCACTGAGGGGAACATGAGCGTACAACCGGGACTCTATCGCCACTACAAGGGGCAGCAGTACCGCGTGATCGGAACCGCTCGGCACTCGGAGAGCGAAGAGGAGCTGGTGGTGTACCAGGCGCTCTACGGCGAGCATGGGCTCTGGGTGCGTCCGCTGGAGATGTTCACCGGCACGGTGACGGTGGAAGGCGAACAGATCGCGCGCTTCTCTCTTGTGACTGCCGAGTCGGATCCCTATCCACGCCGCTGAGTCGACTCGCCGGCCCCGGCGAACTTGACCTTGTCTCCTTCGCCACTATATATAGCGGTGCCGCCTGGGGCGGCTCCCGCCTTTGTTTATCTATCTCTCGAATTCAGGAACTTTCCGATCCATGGGCAAATCGCTGGTCATCGTGGAATCCCCGGCCAAGGCCAAGACCATCAACAAGTACCTGGGCAACCAGTACGTGGTGAAGTCGAGCATCGGCCACATCCGTGACCTGCCCACCAGCGGTTCGGCAAGTGCCACCAAGGAGCCGGTCAAGCGCGGCAAGGCGGCAGCAGCCGAAGCGCCGGCCCTCTCGCCGAAGGAGAAGGCCAAGCGCCAGCTGTTCGCGCGCATGGGGGTTGACCCCGAGCACGGCTGGAAGGCCAAGTACGAGATCCTGCCCGGCAAGGAAAAGGTGATCGACGAACTGCGCCGCCTGGCCAAGGATGCCGACACCATCTACCTCGCAACCGACTTGGACCGCGAAGGGGAGGCCATCGCCTGGCACCTGCGGGAATCCATCGGTGGTGACGACAGCCGCTACAAGCGCGTGGTGTTCAACGAGATCACCAAGAAGGCAATCCAGGAGGCCTTCTCCCAGCCCGGCGAGCTGGACATCAACCGCGTCAACGCCCAGCAGGCGCGTCGCTTCCTCGACCGCGTGGTGGGCTACATGGTCTCGCCGCTGCTGTGGCAGAAGATCGCCCGTGGCCTGTCTGCCGGTCGCGTGCAGTCGGTGGCGGTGAAGCTGGTGGTGGAGCGCGAGCGCGAGATCCGCGCCTTCGTCCCCGAGGAATACTGGGAGGTCCATGCCGACCTGGGCACTGCCAAGGGTGCCAATGTGCGCTTCGAGGTGGCCAAGGAAAACGGCGCGGCCTTCAAGCCGCTGAACGAGGCCCAGGCCATGGCCGCGCTGGAGAAGCTCAAAGCCTCCAGCTACAGCGTGCAGAAGCGTGAGGACAAGCCGACTTCCAGCCGTCCCTCTGCGCCGTTCATCACATCCACCCTGCAGCAGGCTGCGAGCAACCGCCTGGGCTTCGGGGTGAAGAAGACCATGATGATGGCCCAGCGTCTCTACGAGGCGGGCTACATCACCTATATGCGTACCGACTCGACCAACCTCTCGGCCGACGCCATTACCATGGTGCGTGGCTTCATAGAGGGTGAGTTCGGTGACAAGTACCTCCCGGCCAAACCGAACTTCTATTCGAGCAAGGAAGGCGCCCAGGAGGCTCACGAGGCCATTCGCCCGTCCGACGTCAACCTCAAGCCGACTCAGCTGTCCGGCATGGAGCGTGATGCCGAGCGCCTGTACGACCTGATCTGGCGCCAGTTCGTGGCATGCCAGATGCCGCCCGCTGAGTACCTGTCCACCAGCGTCAGCGTGGCGGCGGGCAACTTCGAGCTGCGTGCCAAGGGCCGCATCCTCAAGTTCGACGGCTATACCCGCGTGCTGCCGCAGCAGAGCAAGCCGGGCGAGGACGACGTACTGCCCGACATGAAGGAAGGCGAGGCGCTCAAGCTGATCAAGCTCGACCCCAGCCAGCACTTCACCAAGCCGCCGGCGCGCTTCTCCGAGGCCAGCCTGGTCAAGGAGCTGGAAAAGCGAGGCATTGGCCGTCCTTCCACCTACGCGGCGATCATCTCCACCATCCAGGAGCGTGGCTACGTGACGGTGCATAACCGTCGCTTCTACTCCGAGAAGATGGGCGACATCGTCACTGAGCGCCTCAACGAGAGCTTCGCCAACCTGATGGATTACGGTTTCACCGCAGGCATGGAGGAGAACCTGGACGACGTCGCCCAAGGCGAGCGCGACTGGAAGAACCTGCTGGACGAGTTCTACGGTGATTTCCGCAAGAAGCTGGAACTGGCCGAAGGCAGCGACAGTGGCATGCGTGCCAACCAGCCGACCCTGACCGACATTCCGTGCCGTGAGTGCGGTCGCCCGATGATGATCCGTACGGCTTCCACCGGCGTCTTCCTGGGATGCTCGGGCTATGCGCTGCCGCCAAAGGAGCGCTGCAAGGCTACGGTCAACCTCGTGCCGGGCGACGAGATCGCTGCGGACGATGAGGGTGAGTCCGAATCCCGCGTGCTGCGTGGCAAGCACCGCTGCCCGATCTGTTCCACGGCGATGGATGCTTACCTACTGGATGAAAGCCGCAAGCTGCACATCTGTGGCAACAACCCGGATTGCTCGGGCTACGAGATCGAGCAGGGCCAGTACCGCATCAAGGGCTACGAAGGCCCGAGCCTTGAGTGTGACAAGTGCGGCAGCGAGATGCAGTTGAAGACCGGCCGTTTCGGCAAGTTCTTCGGTTGCACCAACTCCAGCTGCAAGAACACCCGCAAGTTGCTCAAGAACGGTGAGGCGGCGCCGCCGAAGATCGACCCGATCAAGATGCCGGAGCTCAAGTGCGAGAAGGTGGACGACACCTATGTGCTGCGTGACGGTGCCTCGGGTCTCTTCCTGGCCGCCAGCCAGTTCCCGAAGAATCGCGAGACCCGCGCGCCGCTGGTACTGGAATTGATTCCGCACAAGGACGAACTCGATCCGAAGTACCACTTCCTGCTCAGTGCGCCGGTAAAAGACCCGGACGGCCGCCCGGCTGTCATCCGCTTCAGCCGCAAGACCAAGGAGCAGTACGTGCAGTCGGAGGTGGACGGCAAACCGACCGGCTGGCGTGCGTTCTTCGACGGCGGCAAGTGGAAGGTCGAAGACAAGCGTTGAGTCCCGCTGCGCGCATGGCTCTCATGCGCGCATACTGGCAAGGCCGGACCCCAATGTCCGGCCTTCTTCGTTTCGGCCCTGTGCCGATTGCATATCCGGAGTCCATGCCATGGCCCATGAGCCCTATACCCGCACCAATCAGAAGCTTTTCTTCGCCGGGCTTTGCCTTGAGAGTTGGCGCAAGGCGGAGGAGGGACGTGCGATGAATGCGCAAGCCCAGGTTCAGGCGGAGCGGGAGGCTGCGCTTTTCCACCTTCACGGTGCCTTGCTGGGGCTATGCCACGAGATCACCCACTACTACCGGATGCCGAACCCGGGGGCTCCGGATGTGGCGGCAATCCTGAGTTCAGAGGTGCTGTCTGCCTCTCCCAGCCCGGAGCTGGCTGAGCTGGTAGAGCTGTTCCAGCAGCCCGAGAGCTGGTTGGGTTCTCTGAATTGCGCCTATCAAGCGCTCTTCCTTCCCCCTCAGGCGCCCACCAAGGCAAAGGTGGACCCGACGCTTCCCTTGATCGAGGCGGTTACGCTCGATGAGGAAGAGGCAATCCTCTCCCGTGAGGAGTTGGAGTCATGGCGTCAGCAGCTCAAGGCGCTGGTGCTTCGCTATCGGGAAAGTCTCTCAGAATGCTGAGTGACAGAAGGGGTAGGGCGCCAAGCCGACCGGCTGTTACAATGCGCGGTCTTTAGTGGAGAGATGAAGCGATGACAACGTCCTTCCTGGAAATAGTCGAATTGCCCGACGGGCGCATTATTCTGCGCCGTGCAGAGGACGAGGAAGCGCTGGTGACGCTGGACTTCTCCGCTGATGCCAAGGCATTCCTCCAAGGGCACCACCTGGAAGTGGCCAAGGCCATGCTCAACGTAGGGGTGCAGATGGCCGGTCGGCTCGCCGAAGGCGAGATGGATCATGATGACCAGCCCCGCGTTTTGCACTGATCAACGGTTATCCTCCTCGCCGATCATTGCCATTTGATTAAGCAGCGCCCTGGCTATCCGAGGTGGATGTTCAGGCTCTGTGCGTTGCCTTCCCGCGCGGCCTTGATGAGCGCGCCCTTGCCCCGTGGGTTGAGCGAAAGCCAGCTGATGACGGTGTGGCTGCGTCCCAGTCTGAGAGCTTCGCATGCCAATTCCAGAGCGTCCTTGCCGCCTCGCGGTTCGAGCAGGAGGATACGCTCACGGTTGAGTCCCGCATCCCGTAGCCAGGCTTGGTTAAGGGTGGCGGGCGCACCTATGAGAGTGAGCCAGCGGGCGTCCTGTTCTTCGCTTAGCTCCCTCAGTATCGGCGCCAGCAGGTGGCGGCAATGAAGTGGGCTGCCTCGCAGTGAGAGTTCGCTGAAAGCCTCGCTTTCCGTTTCTATGGGAGCCTCTGGCTCCAGCAGGTCATGGAGTGGTGTTGCGACGATGGCGTCGTGGAAGAGGGGGAGTTGGGTGCGGCCGATCGGTTGCGAGACCTGCATGACGCCTCCTGTTAGCGGCGAATGACGCCGACGCTCAAGCCTTCGATCACCAGTTCCTGCTCATGCAGGTCGACTTCGATCGGTTTGAATTCGGGGTTTTCGGCGATCAGCCAGACCTTGTCGCCTTCGCGCTTGAAGCGCTTGACCGTCACCTCGTCGCCAAGCCGCGCTACTACCACTTGGCCGTTGCGGGCCTCGCGAGTGGAGTGGACGGCCAGGAGATCGCCATCGAATATTCCGATGTCCTTCATGCTCATACCGCGAACGCGCAGCAAATAGTCGGCCTTAGGGTGGAAGAAGTCGGGGTTGATGCGGCAGGATTCCTCGATGTTCTGCTGGGCGAGGATGGGCGCACCTGCTGCGACTCGGCCAATCACGGGAAGTCCACCTTCCTCGGCTGCCGGCTCGAATCCGGGGATGCGGATGCCGCGGGAGGCGCCCGGGGTCATCTCGATGGCGCCCTTGCGTGCCAGGGCCTTGAGGTGTTCCTCAGCGGCGTTGGGCGACTTGAAGCCGAGTTCCTGGGCAATTTCCGCCCGGGTCGGCGGATAACCATTGTCTTCCAGGCAGCGTTTGATGAACGCGAGGATTTCGGCTTGGCGGGGCGTCAGTTTCAGCATGTCGGGCTCTGTCTTTTTATACAGTGACTGGTGTTTTATACAGTCCTTCGGCTGGGCCTACAAGTATTTTCTGAAGTCCCGCTCTGCCATTCGGCGGCGTATCAGGTGGGGTTTCACCCCGGCTGCGTAAGATGTCTTTCGGCGTGACCCATGCGTCAGAAGATGGTGGGTGCGACTTGACAAAGGTAGGGGTTGAAACGTATGTTTCAAACAAGTGTTTGTCAGGTGAGGGAACCATGGCTCAGTCGGAAACCGTCGAACGCATCTTGGATGCAGCGGAACAGCTGTTCGCGGAGAAAGGCTTCGCCGAAACCTCCTTGCGCCTGATCACCAGCAAGGCCGGGGTCAACCTGGCGGCGGTGAATTATCATTTCGGCTCGAAGAAGGCCCTGATCCAGGCGGTCTTCTCGCGCTTCCTCGGGCCGTTCTGCCAGAGCCTCGAGCGTGAGCTCGACAAACGCCAGGGCAAGTCGGAAGTACCGCCCTCGCTGGAGGAGCTGCTGGTCATGCTTGTTGATCAGGCGCTGGCGGTTAAGCCTCGCAGTGGCAATGACCTTTCCATATTCATGCGCTTGCTCGGGCTCGCCTTCAGCCAGAGCCAGGGCCACCTGCGCAAGTACCTCGAAGAGGTGTACGGCAAGGTGTTCCGTCGCTACATGTTGTTGGTCAACGAGTCGGCGCCTCGGTTGCCACCCCTTGAGATCTTCTGGCGTGTCCATTTCATGCTGGGGGCTGCGGCGTTCAGCATGTCCGGCATCAAGGCGCTGCGGGCCATGGCCGAGAACGACTTCGGTGTGAACACCTCCATCGAGCAGGTCATGCGCCTGATGGTCCCGTTCCTCGCGGCGGGCATGCGCGCCGAAACGGGCCTGGTCGACGAGGCCCTGTCCAAGGCCGTACTAAAGCCCAGAGCAAAGCCCGCTCCTGCATCCGGCAAGGCCTGACGCCGGTGGGCGAGGGCGGCGGGATCAGCTAAGCTAGCCGCCCATGTCCGACCTCGATCTACTCCATATCTCCATTGCTGATCAGCGCCTCTACGGCTTCGCTGCTGGACGCCTGCTGATCCGTTACCCCGTTTCGACGGCCCTCAATGGTCCCGGTGAACTCAGTGGCTCCAACTGCACGCCCCGTGGTCTCCACGAAGTGCGGGCCAGGATTGGTGCCGATCTTCCGCTGAATGCCGTTTTGCGCGGACGTCGCTGGACTGGCGAGGTCTGGTCTGAGGTGTTGCACGAGCAGTTCCCCGGGCGTGACTGGATCCTCTCTCGCATCCTCTGGCTGAGTGGCCGGGAGCCCGGCTTCAATCGCCTGGGCAAGGTCGACAGCATGCGCCGCTACATCTATATCCACGGCACGCCGGATACCGAGCCCATGGGCGTCCCGCGCTCCCACGGTTGCGTCCGCATGCGCAACGCCGACCTGCTGGAACTCTTTCCCCGCGTACCCGTCCACTGTGCGGTGCGCATCGATGAAGCGCCTAGGCCCGAGTGGGCGGCGCCCAACCCCTGACAAGGAACCCCATGCAAGGCTCCCTGATGCTGGACATCGGCGGCACCTGGCTGACTGCCGAAGACCGCCACATCCTGCGCCAGCCCGAAGTGGCCGGCCTGATCCTGTTCGCCCGCAATATCGAGGACCCACGCCAGGTGCGTGACCTGTGTGCCGCGATCCGTGCCGTACGCCCCGACCTCATCCTCGCCGTCGACCAGGAAGGCGGACGGGTGCAGCGCCTGCGTCGCGGCTTCGTGCGCCTGCCGGCGATGCGTGCCCTGGCCGATACGCCCAACGCCGAGGCCCTGGCCGAGCAATGCGGTTGGCTGATGGCGACCGAAGTGCTGGCCGCCGGCCTGGACCTCAGCTTCGCCCCGGTGCTGGACCTGGATCACCAGCGCAGCGCCGTGGTGGGCAGCCGTGCCTTCGAGGGCGATCCTCGGCGCGCCACTGACCTGGCCGGTGCTTTCATCAATGGCCTGCGTGCTGCAGGCATGACGGCCACTGGCAAGCACTTCCCCGGTCATGGCTGGGCGGAAGCCGACTCCCACGTCGCCATCCCCACGGATGAGCGCAGCCTGGAGCAGATCCGCGCGGCCGACCTCGTGCCCTTCACCCGCCTGGCGTCCGATCTGGACGGCATGATGCCCGCCCACGTCATCTACCCCCAAGTCGATGCCCAGCCCGCCGGTTTTTCGCGTCGCTGGCTGCAGGACATCCTGCGCGGCGAGCTGAAGTTCACCGGGGTGATCTTCAGTGATGACCTCTCCATGGCCGGTGCCCATGTGGTGGGTGATGCCGCCGAGCGCATCGAGGCCGCGCTGAACGCCGGTTGCGACATGGGCTTGGTGTGCAACGACCGCGCTGCCGCCGAGCTGGCCCTGTCGCGTCTGCAACGCCTGGGTGTGACCCCATCCCCGCAACTGGCCCGCATGCGCCGTCGTGCCTTCCCGGGCACCGAATACCGTCAAGACCCGCGCTGGCAGGCCGCTGTGGGTGCCCTGCGCGAAGCCCAGCTGATCGACTGAAGGAAGCGACATGACCGTTTACGCGATTATCGGTGGTACCGGCCTGACCCAACTGGACGGCCTCAGCATGAAGGCCCTGCTCAACCCCGAGACACCCTACGGCGCGCCGTCCGCAGGGATCGTGCAGGGTGAGTACGCCGGTCGTGAGGTGCTCTTCCTCGCTCGTCACGGCCACCCGCACCGCATTCCCCCGCACCAGGTCAACTACCGCGCCAACCTCTGGGCGCTGAAGCATTCCGGGGCCGAGGCGATCATCGCCGTCAACGCTGTTGGCGGCATTGCCGCCGGGATGGGTACGGGGCAACTGGTGGTGCCGCATCAGGTGATCGACTACACCCAGGGGCGCATCGGCACCTTCTTCGAGGGTGAGCTGGACCACGTCACCCACATCGACTTCAGCCACCCCTACGACGAACCGCTGCGGCAGAAGCTGCTCGATGCCCTGCGTCGCGCCGGCCACGCCCACAGCGATTACGGCGTCTATGGCTGCACACAGGGCCCACGCCTGGAGACGGTCGCCGAGATCGCCCGCATGGAGCGCGATGGCTGCGACATCGTCGGCATGACCGGCATGCCTGAGGCCGCCCTCGCTCGCGAGCTGAACCTGCCCTACGCCGCCCTCTCCCTGGTGGTCAATCCGGCAGCCGGCAAGTCCACCAGCATCATCACCATGGCCGAGATCGAGGCCGCGCTTGCGGCGGGTATCGGCAAGGTGCGCGAAACCCTGTCCCTCCTGTTGAAGGCGTGACCGATGCCTGGCCCGGGCGGTAGCCCGGGTCAGGCGTGGGGGAGGGGCGCGAACAGCGCGTCGATGTCTTCCTCGCGCAGGTGCCAGTCGCTTCCGGCCGGCGCGCTCAGCACGCTTTGCGCCAGGTCGGCCTTGCGCTGCTGCAGCTGCTGAATCTTCTCTTCCACCGTGCCCCGGGCGATCAGCTTATAGACGAACACCGGCTTGTTCTGGCCGATGCGGTAGGCGCGGTCGGTGGCCTGGCGTTCGGCTGCCGGATTCCACCAGGGGTCGAAGTGGATCACCGTGTCGGCCTGGGTCAGGTTCAGCCCGGTGCCGCCGGCTTTGAGGCTGATGAGGAACAGCGGCACCTCGCCGGCCTGGAAGCGCTCCACCGGCGTGCGCCGGTCGCGGGTCTCGCCGGTCAGCAGCAGGTAGTCGATCTGCCGCGTCTGCAATTCGCCCTCGATCAGCTCCAGCATGCTGGTGAACTGCGAGAACAGCAGCACCCGCCGGCCTTCCATGAACAGTTCCTCGAGCATCTCCATCAGGCTGTCCAGCTTGCCCGAGGTGCTTCCGCGTACCTCACGCTCCGGTTCCACCAGGCGCAGGTCGCAGCAGGTCTGGCGCAGCTTGAGCAGGGCTTCGAGGATCACCATCTGGCTGCGGGCCATGCCCTTGTGCTCGATTTCCGAACGCACCTTCTGGTCCATCGCCAGGCGCACGGTCTCGTAGAGGTCGCGCTGGGCCTCGCTCAGTTCCACCCAGTGGATCATCTCGGTCTTGGCCGGCAGTTCGGTCGCCACCGACTCCTTGGTGCGCCGCAGCATGAAGGGGCGTATGCGGCCGTTCAGGTGGGCCAGGCGTTCGCTGTCGGCGTGCTTCTCGATGGGGGTGCGGTAGTCACGGGCGAACTGCTTGGCATCGCCCAGCCAGCCGGGCATCAGGAAGTGGAACAGCGACCACAGTTCGCCCAGGTGGTTTTCCAGCGGCGTGCCCGACAGGCACAGGCGCTGGCGGGCCTGCAGCTGGCGCACGGCCTGGGCGGCCTTGCTGGTGGCGGTCTTGATGTTCTGCGCCTCGTCCAGCACCAGCAGGTGCAGCGGCTGCTCCTTCCATTGCGGCAGGTCGCGGGGCAGCAGGGCATAGGTGGTGAGCAGCAGGTCGTGGTCGGCCAGGTGCTCGAAGTCCTTGTGCCGGTTGGGGCCATGCAGCGCCAGGACCTTCAGGTCCGGTGCGAAGCGCGCGGCCTCGTCCTGCCAGTTCGGCACCAGGCTGGTGGGCATCACCACCAGGGCGGGGCGGTCCAGCCGGCCGGCCTCCTTCTCGGTGAGGATATGCGCCAGGGTCTGCAGGGTCTTGCCCAGGCCCATGTCGTCGCCCAGCACGCCGCCGGCGTCCAGCTCACGTAGGGTCTGCAGCCAGGCCAGGCCCTGGAGCTGGTAGGCGCGTAATTCGGCCTTCAGTCCTCTCGGTGCCGGGTGGCTGCCGTGACGGCTGTCCCGCAGGCGTTCGGCGAAGGTGCGCAGGCGCTCGCCGCCTCGCCAGGCCAGGCCGAGGGACTCCAGTTGGTCGAGTCGCGCGGCATCCGGCAGTCCGAGCCGCAGGCTGCGGCCCTCGCCGCGATCCCGCAGGAACAGCTCGCCCAGCGTGCCGAGCAAGGGCTTGAGGCGGCCGTAGGGGAGGGCGACCTGCAGGGGCCGCCCGGTCTCGCTGCTCAGCGTGTCGAGCTGGAGGCGCAGCTGGTCGTCGTCCTTGCGTCGCTGCAGGACCTTGGCGCTGAGCAGCTTGGGGTTGCCCCGGATCAGCTTGAGCAACACTGGCAGCAGGCTGATGCGCTGCCCTTCCACGAGGATGCCCAGTTCCAGGTCGAACCACTGCTGGCCCGGTTGCTCGTCCACCTCGGCATACCAGCCATCCACCGGGGTTAGATCGAAGTGAAAGCCGGGGCGGATCTCGATCAGCCAGCCCTCTTCGCGCAACTGCGGCAGCTGCAGTTGGATGAAGCGCTGCCAGGCCTCGTCGTCTGGAAGTTCGAACAGTTCCAGCAAGTCCCCCGGCAAGGCCTGGCTCTGCCGCAGGGACTCCTTGAAGCCCAACTGTCGCAGGCGTTCACGCAGCGTTTCCTCGGCCTGAGGGTTGCGCTGCATGGCCACCAGTTCACCATCCTGCCGACGCCTGACCGGGTTCACGCGGGTGTTCTTGCCGTGGACCGGCACCCCCGCATAGTCGAAGGCCAGCCCGGCACGGTGTTGCTGGTTGCCCACCATCCGGCCGCTGCGCAGGTCGTAGAGGCTCTGGGCCAGGCTGCCCAGGGCCAGGTGCGGACGTGGCGGGATGTCTTTCAGCAGCCGGGGTGCGCGCGCCGGTGCCGGGGTAACGGGCTCCGGCCGTGCGGCCGGCGGGCCGTCGGACAGCAGCTGGAGGATGGCGGCGACGCAGTGCTTGCAGTTAAGGCCGACCGGGCAGGTGCAGCGACCGATCACCCCGAGCCCATGGGGCGCGAGGCGGATCGTCTGCAGGTAGGGCGTCTCGGCGGAGCCTGCGCAGCTGGCCAGCAGCTGCGTCTCGTCCATGGCCCGCAGGCGCGCTTTCCGCTGCTGGGCGTAGCGGGCGCCGCGGTCGAGCGCGCCCTGGTCGAAGTCCTGGCGCCAGTCTTCCTGGCGCAGGTGCTCGAGCAGGGTGGGCATGTGTCAGAGCGGGTTGATGCGGATCAGGATGCCCAGGCTGGAGTGGTCGAGGTAGGTCAGCTCGCCGCTCTTCAGGCGGGTGCCCTGCTTGATGCGCTCGCCGCTGCTCAGCAGGCCGCTGGCATCGAAGCGGTTGACCCAGAAGTCGACGGACACATCGGTGAAGCGGCCCTGGCTCAGTTCCACGGTGCCTTCCACCGGGAAGTGGCCGAGCAGGCCTTCGCCGGTAGTGACGGCCACCTTGCTCGGGGTGGCGCCAATGCTCTGCGACCAGGCCTTGTGCAGCAGCACCTGGTAGCCGGCACCGGGGGTGAGGCGGGCGGCTTCGCTGTTCAGGTTGGTGGCGCGCTCACCGACGCTGGACAGGGTCTGGCTGCCGTTGGCCCAATCATCCGGGGCGTTCTGGCCGGCCGGGACCGGTTCGCCGGCCTGGCGGAAGAGGATCATCTCCACCTGATAGAGCCCGTCGGCGAAGGCGCTGGGAGCCACCAGGGCGAGCAGCAGGGTGATGAAACGGAACGCACGCATGGATCAGTCCTTTAAGCGGATTGCGGAACGAGGCGCTCGAACAGCGCCTCCAGTGTGTTGAAGCGTTCTTCCGGTCGCTCCATCGGGACCAGGAAGCGGAACAGCGTGGCGCCTTCGAACTTGTAGCGCTTGGGCTGGCCCTGGATCAGCTTGATCAGCACCAGCGGGTCGACGCAGGTGTCGGCGGCGAATTCTATCCGACCGCCCTGCGGGCCGGCGTCGACTTTCTTGATGCCGAGCTTTTCTGCCTGCAGTTTCAGCAGGGTCAGGCGCACCAGGTTCTTGGTCGGCTCAGGGAGCAGGCCGAAGCGGTCGATCATCTCCACCTGCAGTTCCTTCAGGCCGTCCTCGTCGGCGGCCGAGGCGATGCGCTTGTAGAGGATCAGGCGCGCATGCACGTCGGGCAGGTAGTCCTCGGGAATCAGCGCCGGTACCCGCAGGTTGATTTCCGGCCCGCCACCCAGGGGTTGCTCCAGGTTGGGCTGCTCGCCCTTCTGGATGGATTTGACCGCGCGTTCGAGCATTTCCATGTAGAGGGTGAAGCCCACGGCCTGGATCTGCCCGCTCTGGCCTTCGCCCAGCAGTTCGCCGGCGCCGCGGATCTCCAGGTCATGGGTGGCCAGTACGAAGCCAGCCCCCAGGTCCTGGGCGTTGGCGATGGCTTCCAGGCGCTTCTGGGCGTCCTCGGTCATCTGTTTGCGCGGCGGCGTCAGCAGGTAGGCGTAGGCCTGGTGGTGGCTGCGGCCGACACGTCCGCGCAGTTGGTGCAACTGGGCCAGGCCGAACTTGTCGGCGCGCTCGATGATGATGGTGTTGGCGCTGGGCACGTCGATGCCGGTTTCGATGATGGTGGAGGCCACCAGCACGTTGAAGCGCTTGTGGTAGAAGTCGCTCATCACCTGTTCGAGTTCGCGCTCGTGCATCTGCCCGTGGCCGATGCCGATACGGGCTTCGGGCACCAGTTCGGCGAGGTCGGCGGCGCACTTCTCGATGGTCTTCACCTCGTTGTGCAGGTAGTAGACCTGGCCGCCCCGCAGCAGCTCGCGCAGCAGGGCCTCCTTGATCACCGTGTTCTGCTGCTCCATGACGAAGGTGCGCACCGACAGGCGGCGTGCCGGCGGGGTGGCGATGATCGACAGGTCGCGCATGCCGGCCACGGCCATGTTCAGGGTGCGCGGGATCGGCGTGGCGGTGAGGGTGAGGATGTCCACCTCGCTGCGCAGGGCCTTGAGCTGCTCCTTCTGGCGCACCCCGAAGCGGTGTTCCTCGTCGATGATCACCAGGCCCAGCTGCTTGAAGCGGATGTCGCCTTGCAGCAGGCGGTGGGTGCCGATGACGATGTCCACCTTGCCTTCGGCCAGTTCGTTGGCGGCGCCTTCCACTTCCTTGGCGGTCTTGAATCGGCTCATCACCTCCACGCGCACCGGCCAGTCGGCGAAGCGGTCACGGAAGCTGTTGTAGTGCTGTTGTGCGAGGAGGGTGGTGGGCACCAGCACCGCCACCTGCTTGCCGCTGTGTACGGCGACGAAGGCCGCGCGCATGGCCACCTCGGTCTTGCCGAAGCCCACGTCGCCGCAGACCAGGCGGTCCATCGGCTTGGGCGCCAGCATGTCGGCGACCACGGCCTCGATGGCGGCCTGCTGGTCCGGGGTTTCCTCGAAGGGGAAACCGGCGGAGAAGGTAGCGTAGTCGGCCAGCGGGTCCTTGAAGGCATAGCCTTTTCGCGCAGCGCGGCGGGCGTAGATGTCCAGCAGCTCGGCGGCGACGTCGCGCACCTGTTCGGCGGCTTTGCGCTTGGCCTTCTGCCAGGTTTCCGAGCCCAGGCGGTGCAGCGGTGCCAGGGCATCATCGGTGCCGGTGTAGCGGGCGATCAGGTGCAGGCTGGCGACCGGCACGTAGAGCTTGGCTTCCTCGGCGTACTGCAGGGCGAGGAATTCGGCGGCCTGGCCTTCGATTTCCAGGGTGATCAGGCCGAGGTAGCGGCCCACGCCGTGGTCGATGTGCACCACCGGCGCGCCTTCGCGCAGTTCGGCGAGGTTCTTGATGACGTTGTCGCCACCGTCGCTGCGGCGTTCGCGGCGACGGCGCTGCATGACGCGCTGGCCGAACAGCGGGCTTTCGGCGACCAGCGCCAGGGCCGGCTCGTCCAGCAGCAGGCCCTCGTCCAGCGGCGCGATGGTGATGGCCAGGCGGTCGCTGCTGGCGACGAACTCCGGCCAGTCGGTCACTTCCTGCGGGCGCAGCTTGAGCCGGGCAAGCAGTTCCAGCAGCACTTCGCGGCGGCCGGCCGATTCGGCACTGAACAGCACGCGGCCGGGGAACTCCTCCAGGAAGCGGCGCAGGGCCGCCAGCGGCTCGCTGGCCTTGCCTTCGATGGCGAGGTCGGGCAAGGCGCGGGTGGGGAAGCGTTCGCGGCCCACGCCGGGCTCCAGGTCGCCGCGGTCGGCCACCACGCGCGGCGAGGCTTTCAGCCGGGCGAAGCAATCCTCCACCGGCAGGAACAGTTCGGCCGGCGGCACCAGCGGGCGTTCGGGGTCGACGCGACGCTCTTCATAACGGCTGCGCACGTCGCTCCAGAATTGCTCGGCGGCCTGTTCGATGCCGGGCAGGGAGAACACCTGGGTGTTGCCGGGCAGGTAGTCGAAGAGCGTCTCGGTCTCTTCGAAGAACAGCGGCAGGTAGTACTCGATACCAGCCGGGGTGATGCCGGTAGCCAGGTCCTGATAGATCGGGCAGCGACGGAAGTCGACGTCGAAGCGCTCGCGGAAGCGGCCGCGGAAGTCGGTGACCGCCTTCTTGTCCAGCGGGAACTCACGGGCCGGCAGCAGGCGGATCGACTCCACCTTGTCCACCGAGCGCTGGGTTTCCGGGTCGAAGGTGCGCAGGGTCTCGATCTCGTCATCGAACAGGTCGATGCGGTAGGGCAGGTCGCTGCCCATTGGGAACAGGTCGATCAGCGCACCGCGCACGGCGAACTCGCCGTGCTCGTAGACCGTTTCCACGCAGCGGTAGCCGGCCCCTTCCAGGCGCAGGCGCATCTGCTCCACGTCCAGCTTCTGGCCCACGTCCAGCACCAGGCTCGAACCCAGCAGGAAGCGCCGAGGCGGCAGGCGGTGCAGGGCGGTGGTGATCGGCACCACCAGCACGCCGTGGTTCAGTTCCGGCAGGCGATAGAGGCTGGCCACCCGCTGGGAAATGATGTCCTGATGCGGGGAGAACAGGTCGTAGGGCAGGGTTTCCCAGTCCGGGAAGTGCAGCACCGGCAGGTCCGGGGCGAAGAAGCCCAGTTCCTGCTCCAGGCGTTCGGCGCTCTGGCTGTCAGCGGTCAGCAACAGGGTGAAGCGTCGGGCAGCGCTCGCCGCTTCGGCGATGGCCAGGCCAAGGGCCGCACCGTTGAGGTTGCCCCACTGCTGCTTGCCGCTGGCGGTAGGGAGGGTCGGGAGACGCAGGACGGAGGCGGGCAAAAGGAGGCTCCGGTCGGAATTCGAACCGGGCGATTGTAACGATCCCGACCGCTGGATGTCAGTCTTGCGACGGCTGCAGATTGCCGGCGCTTGCGCGCGTCGTCATAATGTAGCCCCTTTTTTCATCCCCTACATGTGGAAGGTACTGCCCGTGACTCAGAAGCCCGACCAGTGTCTCGGTGAATGGATCGATCGTGAAGCCCTCGCGGAAGCGATGATTCCGCTGATCGGCCAGCTCTATCGCAATAACAATGTGGTCACCTCGATCTATGGTCGCGGCCTGATCAACCGTTCCGTGATCGACATCCTCAAAGCCCACCGTTTCGCCCGCCACCGCCTGGCCGACGAAACCGAACTGTCGGTCCACGACACCTTCCCGATCCTGAAGACCATGAGCGAGCTCAAGCTGGGCGCCGCTTCCGTCGACCTGGGCAAGATGGTCGCCAAGTTCAAGGCCGAGGGTGCCGGTCGCAGCCTCGAACAGTTCACCCAGGACGAACTGGCCGAACTGGTTGGCAAGCAGAACGGCGCTGCCCGTGAAGGCACCGACGTTGTCCTCTACGGCTTCGGTCGCATCGGTCGCCTGCTGGCACGCATCCTCATCGAGAAGACCGGTGGCGGCGACGGCCTGCGCCTGCGCGCCATCGTCGTGCGCAAGGGCGCCGAGAACGACCTGGTCAAGCGCGCCAGCCTGCTGCGTCGCGACTCCGTGCACGGTCCGTTCGACGGCACCATCGTCATCGACGAGGAGAACAGCACCCTCACCGCCAACGGCAACCTGATCCAGGTGATCTACTCCAACGATCCCGCCTCGGTCGACTACACCGCTTATGGCATCAAGAACGCCCTGCTGGTGGATAACACCGGCAAATGGCGTGACGCCGAGGGTCTGAGCCAGCACCTGAAGTGCCCGGGCATCGACCGCGTGGTCCTCACTGCTCCCGGCAAGGGCGCGCTGAAGAACATCGTCCACGGTATCAACCACGGCGAGATCACTGCCGACGACAAGATCATCTCCGCTGCCTCCTGCACCACCAACGCCATCGTGCCGGTGCTCAAGGCGGTGAATGACAAGTTCGGCATCGCCAACGGCCACGTCGAGACCGTTCACTCGTACACCAACGACCAGAACCTGATCGACAACTTCCACAAGGGCAGCCGCCGTGGTCGCAGCGCCGCGCTGAACATGGTGATCACCGAGACCGGTGCCGCCACCGCAGCCGCCAAGGCCCTGCCGGTGCTGAAAGGCAAGCTGACCGGCAATGCCATCCGTGTGCCGACCCCGAACGTCTCCATGGCCATCCTCAACCTGAACCTGGAGAAGGCCACCACCCGCGACGAGATCAACGAGTACCTGCGCCAGATGGCCATGCACTCCGACCTGCACAAGCAGATCGACTACGTCTCCTCCCAGGAAGTGGTGTCCACCGACTTCGTCGGCTCCCGCCACGCTGGCGTGGTGGATGCCGAAGCCACCATCTGCAACGACAACCGTGTCGTCCTCTACGTCTGGTACGACAACGAGTTCGGCTACAGCTGCCAGGTGGTCCGCGTGATGGAAGACATGGCTGGGGTTAACCCGCCGGCCTTCCCGCGTTAAGTCGCTGGTCCGTGAAAACGGGAGCTCTCGGGCTCCCGTTTTTCATTTTTCCGGCTGTAATCGCTAGACCCTTCCCCTCTTTTCGGAACTCCTGATGGACGGACAACAGCAGCACGCCGGCTCGCTCAAGCGCGGGCTGGAAAACCGCCATATCCAGTTGATCGCCCTAGGTGGCGCCATCGGCACCGGCCTGTTCCTCGGCTCTGCCGGGGTGCTCAAGTCCGCCGGGCCGTCGATGATCCTCGGCTACGCCATCGCCGGCTTCATCGCTTTCCTGATCATGCGCCAGCTCGGCGAGATGATCGTCGAGGAGCCCGTGGCCGGCTCCTTCAGCCACTTCGCCCACAAGTACTGGGGCGGCTATGCGGGCTTCCTGGCCGGCTGGAACTACTGGGTGCTCTATGTGCTGGTGGGCATGGCCGAGTTGACCGCCGTGGGCAAGTACATCCAGTTCTGGTGGCCCGACGTGCCCACCTGGGCGACGGCGGCAGCCTTCTTCGTGCTGATCAACCTGATCAACCTGGCCAACGTCCGGGTCTTCGGCGAGACCGAGTTCTGGTTCGCCCTGGTCAAGGTGGTGGCGATCATCGGCATGATCATCCTCGGCCTCTACCTGCTGGTCTCCGGTACCGGCGGCGAGCAGGCCGCAGTGAGCAACCTCTGGAGTCACGGCGGGTTCTTCCCCAACGGCCTGGAAGGGCTGGTGATGGTCCTGGCGATCATCATGTTCTCCTTCGGTGGGCTGGAGCTGGTGGGCATCACCGCCGCCGAGGCCAGCGAGCCGAAGAAGGTGATCCCGAAGGCGATCAACCAGGTCATCTACCGCATCCTGATCTTCTACATCGGTGCCCTCAGCGTACTGCTGATGCTCTACCCCTGGGACAAGCTGCTGGAAACGCTCAACGCCGCCGGCGACCCCTACAGCAGCAGCCCGTTCGTGCAGATCTTCTCGCTGATCGGCAGCGACACCGCCGCCCACCTGCTGAACTTCGTGGTGCTGACTGCCGCGCTGTCGGTTTACAACAGCGGCGTGTACTGCAACAGCCGCATGCTCTACGGCCTGGCCGAGCAGGGTGATGCGCCGAAGGCACTGCTCAAGGTCAACCGCCGTGGCGTGCCGGTGCTGGCCATTGGCGTGTCTGCGCTGATCACTCTGTTGTGCGTGCTGGTGAACTACCTGGCGCCCAAGCAGGCCCTGGAGCTGTTGATGGCGCTGGTGGTGGCGGCCCTGGTGATCAACTGGGCGATGATCAGTCTGTCGCACCTGATGTTCCGCAAGTCGTTGCAGCGCCAGGGCATCGAGCCCTTCTTCAAATCGCTCTGGTACCCCTTCAGCAACTACCTGTGCCTGGCCTTCGTGATGTTGATCCTGGGCGTGATGCTGATGATCCCGGGCATCAACGTCTCGGTCTATGCCATTCCGTTCTGGCTTGGATTTATTGCGATTTGTTACTGGGTTAGGCGCACCACCGGGGCGCGCCGGTAGAACCTGAAACGGGGGCCTTGGCCCCCGTTTTTCATGGTGTGGCGGGCTATGACCGTTCGTCCGCTGGCTGACTTCCGGTTGCCCGAATAGCTCTAACAGTCGGAAATTTAGGGACTTTCAGTGGCCGCTTGGGAAGTCGCCTCTTTATAATGCGCGGTTCTCGTCCCGGGGCCCTGCCGCATGCTGCGATTTCAGCCCAGCGCCTGCCTGGCGTTTGGCGGCTACTGTTCCACACCGGGACGAAACCCTTCTCAAGGTTCAGGCGAGAAACATGACAAGAATCAGACGGGGGTTGGACCTGCCCATCGCAGGCCAACCTGAGCAGCGCATCGAGGCTGCGCGAGCCGTGCGTAGCGTGGCCGTGATCGGCTTCGACTATCACGGCATGAAGCCCACCATGCAGGTGCAGGTCGGCGACCGGGTGAAGCTGGGCCAGGTCCTCTTCACCGACAAGAAGAGCCCCGGCGTAGCGTTCACCGCCCCGGCCGCGGGTGTGGTATCGGCCATCCACCGTGGCGAGCAGCGCGTGCTGCAGTCGGTGGTGATCGATGTGGACGGCGACGACGAAGTCGTCTTCGATACCTGCCCGGACAGCGCCCTGGATGCCCTCGAACCCCAGGCCGTGCGGGACAACCTGCAGCGTTCGGGGCTGTGGGCTGCGCTGCGCACGCGCCCGTTCAGCCGGGTGCCGGCTGTCGATGCCGTTCCCAGCTCGATCTTCGTGACCGCCCTCGATACCCACCCGCTGGCCGCTGATCCGCAACCGATCATCGCTGCCCATGCCGAAGACTTCGAGCGTGGCCTCAAGGTGCTGGCACGTCTCGGTCAGGTGTTCCTGTGCAAAGCAGACGGGGTCAGCCTGCCGGGCGAACAGGTTGCCGGCGTGCGCGCCGAGGCTTTCTCCGGCCCGCATCCGGCGGGTCTTCCGGGCACCCACATCCATTTCCTCGACCCGGTCAGCGCCACCAAGAGCGTCTGGCACATCGGTTATCAGGACGTGATCGCCGTCGGCAAGCTGTTCGCCACCGGCCGCCTGTGGGTCGAGCGTGTCGTGGCCCTGGCCGGCCCGGTGGTGGAGAAGCCGCGCCTGCTGGCCACCCGCCTGGGCGCCAGTCTTGACGAACTGACCGCCGGCGAACTCAAGCCCGGCGTCAATCGCGTGGTGTCCGGCTCCCTGTTGGGCGGTCGCACCTCCCGCGGCGCCTGCGCCTACCTGGGGCGCTACCACCTGCAGGTGTCCTGCCTCGCCGAAGGCCACGACCGCGAGCTGATGCACTACCTGCGCGCCGGCGTGAACAAGCACTCGGTGCTGAACATCTTCGTTTCCAAGCTGATGGCCGCCCGCCGGTTCGCCTTCAGCACCACCACCAACGGCAGTCCGCGCGCCATGGTGCCGGTGGGCAACTACGAGGCGGTGATGCCGCTGGACATCCTGCCCACCCAGTTGCTGCGCTACCTCATCGTCGGCGACACCGAGATGGCCCAGAAACTGGGCTGCCTGGAGCTGGACGAAGAAGACCTGGCGCTGTGCAGCTACGTGTGCGCCGGCAAGTACGAATACGGCCCCATCCTGCGGGACAACCTCAACCGCATCGAGAAGGAGGGCTGACATGGGCCTGCGCAAATTCCTCGACCGGATCGAGCACAACTTCGAGCAAGGCGGCCGCTTCGAGAAGTGGTACGCCCTGTACGAAGCGATCGACACCTTCTTCTACCGGCCGGCCAGTGTCACCCGGACCACGGCCCATGTGCGCGATGGCATCGACCTCAAGCGCATGATGATCACCGTGTGGCTCTGTACCTTCCCCGCGATGTTCTTCGGTATGTGGAACGTCGGCTACCAGGCCAACCTGGTGTTCGCCCAGAGCCCTGACCTGCTGGCCGCCCAGGATGGCTGGCGCTTCGCGCTGATCGGCAGCCTGGCCGGCTTCGACCCCAACAGCCTGTGGGACAACATCATCCAGGGCGCCGCCTGGTTCCTGCCCATCTACGCCGTGACCTTTATCGTCGGCGGCTTCTGGGAAGTGCTGTTCGCCGCCATCCGCCGCCATGAAGTGAACGAAGGCTTCTTCGTCACCTCCGTGCTCTTTGCCCTGACCCTGCCGCCGAGCATCCCGCTGTGGCAGGTGGCCCTGGGCATCAGCTTCGGCGTGGTGCTGGGCAAGGAAGTGTTCGGCGGTACCGGCAAGAACTTCCTCAACCCCGCCCTGGTGGGCCGTGCCTTCCTGTTCTTCGCCTACCCGGCGCAGCTCTCCGGCGACAGCGTGTGGACGGCGGTGGACGGCTTTGCCGGCGCCACGTCCCTGAGCCTGGGCGCTGCCGGTGGCGTGGAGAACATCGTCGGTCACGGCATCACCTGGATGGACGCCTTCCTCGGTACCATCCACGGCTCCATCGGCGAGACCAGTACCCTGGCCATCTTCATCGGCGGCGGTGTGCTGCTGCTGACCCGCATCGCCGCCTGGCGCATCGTCGTCGGTGTGCTGCTGGGCATGATCGCCACCAGCACGTTGTTCAACGCCATCGGTTCCGACACCAACCCGATGTTCGCCATGCCCTGGTACTGGCACCTGGTCCTCGGCGGCTTCGCCTTCGGCATGATGTTCATGGCCACCGACCCGGTGTCCGCCTCCATGACCAACACCGGCAAATGGCTGTTCGGCGCACTGATCGGCCTGATGGTGGTGCTGATCCGCGTGGTCAACCCCGCCTTCCCCGAAGGCATGATGCTGGCGATCCTCTTCGCCAACCTCTGTGCACCGCTGATCGACCACTTCGTCGTCCAGGCCAACATCAAGCGGAGGCTGGCACGCCATGGCTAACCAGAAGGAATCCACGATCCGCACCCTGCTGGTGGCCCTGGTGGTCTGCCTGGTGTGCTCCATCTTCGTCGCCGGCGGGGCGGTGGCCCTCAAGCCGGTGCAGGTGGAGAACCGCGAGCTGGACAAGCAGCGCAGTATCCTCTCCATCGCTGGCCTCGGCCAGCCGGGCATGTCCGCCAGCGAAGTGAAGGCGCTCTATGCCGAGCGCATCACCGCCAAGGTGGTGGACCTCTCCAGCGGTGAGTACAGCGACGCCATCCAGGCCGCCGGCTTCGACCCGCTGAAGGCCGCCAAGGACCCGAAGCTCTCCGACGCCCTGCCGGGTGACCAGGACATCGCCTCCATCAAGCGCCGCGAGCGCTTCACCACCGTCTACCTGGTGGAGAAGGACGGCCAGTTGGACACCCTGATCCTGCCGGTGCGTGGCTACGGCCTGTGGTCGACCCTGTATGGCTTCCTCGCCCTCAAGGGTGATCTCAATACCGTGGTCGGCCTCGGCTTCTACCAACACGGCGAGACGCCCGGCCTCGGCGGCGAGGTGGACAACCCGAAATGGAAGGCGCTGTGGAACGGCAAGAGCCTGTTCGATGAGCAGGGCCAACTGGCCATCCAGATCATCAAGGGCAGTGTCGAGCCCGGTTCGCCCAGCGCCAGCCACCAGGTCGACGGCCTGGCCGGTGCCACGCTGACCAGCAAGGGCGTCAACAACCTGCTGCATTTCTGGCTCGGCAAGAACGGCTTCGGCCCCTTCCTGGCCAAGCTCAACGACGGGGAGGCATGAACATGGCGCAACCCACGATCCGCTCGGTCCTGCTGGACCCGATCCTGCACAACAACCCCATCGGCCTGCAGATCCTCGGCATCTGCTCGGCCCTGGCGGTCACCTCCAACCTGAAGACCGCGCTGGTGATGTCCATCGCCCTGACGCTGGTGACCGGCTTCTCCAACCTGTTCATCTCGATGATCCGCAGCCAGATCCCCAGCTCGATCCGCATGATCGTGCAGATGGTGATCATCGCCTCGCTGGTGATCGTGGTCGACCAGGTGCTCAAGGCCTATGCCTTCAGCCTGTCCAAGCAGCTCTCGGTGTTCGTCGGCCTGATCATCACCAACTGCATCGTGATGGGCCGCGCCGAGGCCTTCGCCATGGCCAACCCGCCGCTGCTGTCGTTCTTCGACGGCATCGGCAACGGCCTCGGCTACAGCGCCATGCTCATCGCCCTTGGTGTGATCCGCGAGCTGTTCGGCTCCGGCAAGCTGCTGGGCTACGAGATCCTCCCGGTGATCAACGACGGCGGCTGGTATCAGCCCAACGGCATGCTGCTGCTGCCGCCCTCGGCCTTCTTCCTCATCGGCCTGATCATCTGGGCCCTGCGCAGCTGGAAGACCGAGCAGAAGGAAGCCCCGTCCTTCAAGATCGCGCCCCAGGTATCCAACAAGGAGGCCTACTGATGGAGCACTACATCAGCCTGTTCGTGAAGGCGGTGTTCGTCGAGAACATGGCCCTGGCCTTCTTCCTCGGCATGTGCACCTTCATCGCCATTTCCAAGAAGGTGGAAACCGCCATCGGCCTCGGCATCGCCGTGATCGTTGTGCAGGCCATCACCGTGCCGGCCAACAACCTGCTCTACACCCTCCTGCTCAAGGACGGGGCGCTGGCGTGGGCCGGCCTGCCGGACGTGGACCTGTCGTTCCTCGGCCTGCTCAGCTACATCGGGGTCATCGCCGCCATCGTGCAGATCCTCGAGATGCTGCTCGACAAGTACGTGCCCTCGCTCTACAACGCCCTCGGCGTGTTCCTGCCGCTGATCACGGTGAACTGCGCCATCATGGCCGGCTCGCTGTTCATGGTGGAGCGCGACTACAACCTGAGCGAAAGCGTGGTCTACGGCGTCGGTTCCGGCTTCTCCTGGGCCCTGGCCATCGCGCTGCTCGCCGGCATCCGCGAGAAGCTCAAGTACAGCGATGTACCCGAGGGCCTGCAGGGCCTGGGCATCACCTTCATCACCATCGGCCTGATGTCGCTGGGCTTCATGTCCTTTTCGGGCGTCCAGTTGTAAGGAGACGACATGCCGAGTTTCGAAATCTTCCTCGCCATTGGCATGTTCACCGCCATCGTCCTCGCGCTGGTGGTGGTCATCCTCGCCGCCCGCGCCAAGCTGGTGTCCAGCGGCGACGTGAACATCGTGATCAACCGTGAACGCACCATCACCGTCCCGGCCGGCGGCAAGCTGCTGCAGACCCTGGCGGCGCAGAACATCTTCCTCTCCTCGGCCTGCGGCGGCGGCGGTACCTGCGCTCAGTGCAAGTGCGTGGTGGAGAGCGGTGGCGGCGAGATGCTGCCCACCGAGGAGTCCCACTTCACCCGCCGCCAGGCGAAGGAAGGCTGGCGCCTGTCCTGCCAGACTCCGGTGAAGCAGGATATGCACATCGAAGTACCCGAAGAGGTCTTCGGGGTGAAGAAGTGGGAATGCACGGTGGAGTCCAACCCCAACGTCGCCACCTTCATCAAGGAGCTGACCCTGCGCCTGCCGGAAGGGGAGAGCGTGGATTTCCGCGCCGGTGGCTACGTCCAGTTGGAATGCCCGCCCCACGTGGTCAATTACAAGGACTTCGACATCCAGCCCGAGTACCGCGCCGACTGGGACAAGTTCAACCTCTGGAAGTACGTTTCCAAGGTCGACGAGACCGTCATTCGCGCCTACTCCATGGCCAACTACCCGGACGAGAAGGGCATCGTGAAGTTCAACATCCGCGTGGCCTCGCCGCCGCCGGGCAAGGACGAGATCCCTCCGGGCAAGATGTCCTCCTGGGTGTTCAACCTCAAGCCGGGCGACAAGGTCACCGTGTACGGCCCCTTCGGCGAGTTCTTCGCCAAGGAGACCCAGGCCGAGATGGTCTTCATCGGAGGCGGTGCGGGTATGGCGCCCATGCGCTCGCACATCTTCGACCAGCTCAAGCGCCTGGGCTCCCAGCGCAAGATCAGCTTCTGGTATGGCGCGCGCTCCCTGCGTGAAGCCTTCTACACCGAGGAGTACGACCAGCTGGCCGCCGAGAACCCCAACTTCCAGTGGCACCTGGCGCTGTCAGACCCGCAGCCCGAGGACAACTGGACCGGCTACACCGGTTTCATCCACAACGTGCTGTTCGAGAACTACCTCAAGGACCATCCGGCCCCCGAGGACTGCGAGTTCTACATGTGCGGCCCGCCGATGATGAACGCGGCAGTGATCAAGATGTTGTTGGACCTGGGCGTCGAGCGCGAGAACATCCTGCTGGACGACTTCGGTGGTTAAACCTTTTGTATTGCTGCTTTCGGCCAGCTTCCTGCTGGCCGGTTGCGGCGACTCCCTGGAACAGTTCGGCGGCCCGACCATGGGCAGCAGCTACTCGGTGAAGTACGTGCGCAACGCGTCCGGGCCCTCCGTGGAGCAGGCGCGGGGCGAAGTGGAGGGCATCCTCGCCGAGATCGACCGGCAGATGTCCACCTACCGCGCCGACTCCGACGTGGAGCGCTTCAACGCCCTGCCGGCAGGCCGCTGCATGGTCCTGCCGGCGCCCATGCTGGAACTGGTGGCCTTTGGCGACAGCCTGTCCGCACAAAGTGACGGCGCTTTCGACATGACCCTGGAGCCGCTGCTCAACCTCTGGGGCTTCGGCCCGCAGTCACGAGGCGACCAGGTGCCCAGCGCCGAGGCCATCGCCACGGCCCGGGCCGATGTCGGTCACCAGCACCTCAAGCGCCAGGGCAACGAGCTGTGCAAGGACGCCGCCGTGCAACTGGATTTCAACGCCATCGCCGCCGGCTACGCCGTGGACCGTGTCACCGCTCGGCTGGGCGAGCTGGGCGTGACCAGCTCCCTGGTGGAGATCACCGGGGAAATGAAGGCCGTCGGCCGCAAGCCCGACGGCAGCCCCTGGCGCGTGGCCATCGAAGCACCGCGCGACGACCGCCAGGTGGCACAGAAGATTGTTGCATTGCAGGACATGGGCATTTCCACCTCAGGCGACTATCGAAACTACTTCGAGCGGGGTGGTCAGCGGTATTCTCACACCCTCGATCCCACGAGCGCTGCACCGATCACCCACCACCTGGCAGCCGTGACGGTCATCGACCCGTCGGCGCTGAGGGCTGACGGACTGTCTACGCTGTTGATGGTGCTCGGCCCCGAGGCCGGCCTGTCGTTTGCCGACCGCCACGACATCGCCGCGTTCTTCGTAACCCGTGAAGGCACGGGCTTCACCACCCGCGGCAGTCGCCGCTTCGAGCAACTGTTCCCCACGGAGGCGCACTGAACATGACTTGGCTACTGGTCTTCCTGATCATGCTGCTGGTGGTGCTGGGCATGGCCGTTGGCGTGATCATGGGGCGCAAGCCCATCGCCGGTTCCTGCGGTGGCATCGCCAACCTGGGAATCGAGAAGGAATGCTCGATCTGTGGTGGCAATCGCGAAAAGTGCGAGGAGGTCAATCGCACTGGCGATGTAGTGGATGCGGAACTCGCCTACGACGCGACCAAGCGCTAATGTGCAGCGCCATGCAGTGTGACTAAGCTGCGCGCCGAATTCGAATTGCCACGGCCGCTGGTGCCGTGGCCCCGCCGGGGGCGCTGACGACCCTCGGTCCGTGTATGAGGAGTAAGCATGGCTGTCTACAACTACGACGTAGTGGTGCTGGGTTCCGGCCCGGCGGGTGAGGGTGCGGCAATGAACGCCGCCAAGGCGGGCCGCAAGGTCGCCGTGGTGGACAGCCGCCGCGAAGTCGGCGGCAACTGCACCCATCTGGGCACCATCCCTTCCAAGGCCCTGCGTCACTCCGTCCGACAGATCATGCAGTTCAACACCAACCCGATGTTCCGCCAGATTGGCGAGCCGCGTTGGTTCTCCTTCCCCGACGTGCTCAAGAGCGCCGAGAAGGTCATCGCCAAGCAGGTGGCCTCGCGCACCGGCTACTACGCCCGCAACCGCATCGACACCTTCTTCGGCACCGGCAGCTTCCATGACGAGCAGACCATCGAAGTGGTGTGCCTGAACGGCGTGGTGGAGCGCCTGGTGGCCAAGCAGATCATCGTCGCCACCGGTTCACGCCCCTACCGCCCTGCCGACGTCGACTTCACCCACCCGCGCATCTACGACAGCGACACCATCCTCGGCCTGACCCACACCCCGCGCCGGATCATCATCTACGGAGCCGGGGTGATCGGTAGCGAATACGCCTCGATCTTCAGTGGCCTGGGCGTGCTGGTGGACCTGATCGACAACCGCGACCAACTGCTCAGCTTCCTCGACGACGAAATCTCCGATGCCCTCAGCTACCACCTGCGCAACAACAACGTGCTCATCCGCCACAACGAGGAGTACGAACGCATCGAAGGGGTGGACAACGGTGTGGTCCTGCACCTGAAGTCCGGCAAGAAGATCAAGGCCGACTGCCTGCTGTGGTGCAACGGCCGTACCGGCAATACCGACCGCCTGGGTCTGGAGAACATCGGCATCAAGGTCAACAGCCGTGGCCAGATCAGCGTCGACGAACACTACCGCACCGAGGTCAGCAACGTCTTCGCCGCCGGTGACGTGATCGGCTGGCCTAGCCTGGCCAGCGCCGCCGCCGACCAGGGCCGCTCCGCTGCCGGCAGCGCTGTGGAGAACGATAGCTGGCGCTTCGTCGATGACGTGCCCACCGGCATCTACACCATCCCCGAGATCAGCTCCATCGGTAAGAACGAGAAGGAACTGACCCAGGCCAAGATCCCCTACGAAGTCGGCAAGGCTTTCTTCAAGGGCATGGCCCGTGCGCAGATCGCCGTGGAACCGGTGGGGATGCTGAAGATCCTGTTCCACCGCGAGACCCTGGAAGTGCTCGGCGTGCATTGCTTCGGCTACCAGGCTTCGGAGATCGTCCACATCGGCCAGGCGATCATGAACCAGAAGGGTGAAGCGAATACCATCAAGTACTTCATCAACACCACCTTCAACTACCCGACCATGGCGGAAGCCTATCGGGTGGCGGCGTTCGACGGCCTCAACCGGCTTTTTTGAGCGGCACCGGCCGGGCGCCTGAACCGGCCGGGGAGGACCCTCTCGGGGAACCGGCCAACTGGCATTGGCCTAATCGCGAGAGCTTCTGATCAGGCAGCGCCCATGAAAAAACCGGCCCAACTGGCCGGTTTTTTCGTGTCTGCCGTCAACCGTAGGGTGGGCTTCAGCCCACCGCCTGCCCAAGCCGTACGTAGCCGGGCTTCAGCCCGGGAACAACGAGGCTTCATCGTGGCAACGTGCTCACCGCCACGCCAGGGAAGTCGGTGATGATGCTGTCCACGCCGAAGTCGGTGAGGCGCCGCATCAGGGCCGGCTCGTTCACCGTCCACACCGATACGTGCAGCCCCTGCTTCTGAGCCCGCAGCATGCGCTCCGGTGTGCACAGGGTCCAGTTCAGCGCCAGCAGGCTGCAGCCGTGATGGGCAGCGACCTTCAGCGGATCGAGCCAGGCGTATTCCGCAACCAGCCCGCGGGACAGCTTCGGCGTCAGCCTGTTCAGCGCGCGCAGCACCTCGCGGGAGCTGGAGGTGACCGTCACCTTGTCCATCAACCCGTAGTGCTCGGCCAGTTCCTGGATCGCCAGTACGGTACGCGCGGCGCGCACGCGGGAGGCGCTCTTCACCTCCAGTTGCCAATGCTCGAAGTCGCAGCGCTCGAACAGCTCGGACAGGCGCGGGATGGGGCAGGGGCTGACCCAGCCCGGGCCACCTTGGCGCGCGTCGTACTTCACCAGTTCATCGGCATCGTGCTCCACCACCTTGCCGCGGCGGCCTGTGGTGCGCTTGAGGGTCGGGTCATGGATCACCATCAGCTCGCCGTCGCGGGACAGATGCAGGTCCAGCTCGCAACGCTTGACGCCGTGGGACAGGCATTGCTGAAAGCTGGCCAGGGTGTTTTCCGGGCATTCGCCCTTGGCGCCGCGATGGCCGTAGATCAGGGTCACTGGGAAACCTCGGGGTTGCGGGGTTGGTGGTGGCGAACGCTGTCGATCACGCGGCCGCTCTCGAAATAGACGGAGAACTCACGGTAGTCCCAGCGGGCGATCGGCGGCTTGCCGACAGCCGGGTGTTCCTCGTCCGGGAGGCCGAAGCGCTCCAGCACGGCGCGTTGCGACTCACCGCGCGCAGGCAGCGGGGTACCGCTGTCGCCTTGCTGGCCCAGCGGAATTTCCAGGGTGTCGGCGAGGGCGGGGAGGGGCAGGGCGAGGCAGAGCAGAAGCAGCAGACGCAACATGGATTCATCCTGAAGACGGGCGTTGGCGGGCCAGGCGACGGACCTGAGCCTGTTTCTGCAGGATATGCCGGGCCAGCAACTGGCGCTGTGCGTCAGTCAGCGCTTCGAATTCGGTGCCCAGCTCGTACTGGCCATCCTCGCGCGGCTTGCAGTGGATCACCACCGCGCGCAGCAGCAGGCCAAGCGCCTGGGGCATCAGCACCATCTTGATCGCCAGGTGGGTGCCTTCTGCGAACGCCTGCGCCGTGACGAAACCCACGCCGCCTTCGGAGAGCGTCACCTGCCGGGGCGGGCCGATGTCGCGCATCAGGCTCTGGGCCACTGCCTGGCCCAACAGGTCGATGCGCTTGTTCATCACCTTCAGGTAGTTGGCCAGGGTGCGGTCACGCTCGGCGATGTGGCGCAACAGGTGCTGGGACTCGAAGTCCATCAGGTGCAGGTCGCTGAGCAGGTTGAACAGCGGGGAAGGGTCCTGGAGGGCTTCCCCAGCCTGCGCCTGGGCGCTGGAAAGCGGCGTGAATTCCAGTGCGATCGTGTCTTCGATGCGGTAGTATTCGCGGCGATCATCCGCGTCTCGTGTCGACATGGCGAACCCATGGCAGCAGTGGTGGTCAGAGTGTAAACGCTGCTTGCCAAGCCCCGCCACAAGGACGTTTCCTTCTTCGCCCGCGAACGACTTTCCCTATGTTCAGACCGCTGCCCCTGTTTATCGGCGCACGCTACACACGCGCCAGACGTCGCAGTTACTTCGTTTCATTCATCTCGCTGACGTCCATGATCGGCCTCGCCCTCGGCGTGCTGGTGATGATCCTCGTGCTGTCCGTGATGAACGGCTTCGACCGGGAGATGCGCGAGCGCGTGTTGGGCATGGTGCCCCACGCCACCCTCGAATCCGCCGTGCCGATCAACGACTGGCAGGCCCTCGCCGAGCAGGTCCGGCAACAGCCGGGCGTGGCCGCCGTGGCGCCCTACATCCAGATGCAGGGTCTGCTGACCAGCAATGGCCAGGTGCAGAAGGTGCTGGTGAATGCGGTGGAGCCCGACCTCGAAGGTGCCGTGTCGATCATCGGCAACTTCATGCAGCAGGGCAGTATCCAGGACCTGCGCCCGGGCGAGTTCGGCATCGTCATCGGCGACCGTGCCGCCGCCAAGCTGGGGGTGAAGATGGGCGACAAGGTCACCATCGTCCTCCCCGAAGTCTCGGTGACGCCGGCCGGGGTCTTCCCGCGCATGAAGCGCTTCACCGTGGTCGGCCTGTTCCATGTCGGCGCCGGTGAGCTGGATGGCTTCCTGGCGCTGACCAACCTGCAGGACACCGCCCGCCTGCACCGCTGGAAACCCGAGCAGGTGCAGGGGCTGCGGCTCAAGCTGGACGACCTGTTCCAGGCCCCGCAGATCGCCTGGCAGATCGCCGGGCAGCTCAAGGGCGAGGACTTCTACGCCCGCGACTGGACCCGCACCCACGGCAACCTCTACCAGGCCATCGGCATGGAGAAGACCATGATCGGCCTGTTGCTGCTGCTGATCGTCGCCGTGGCCGCCTTCAACATCATCTCCACCCTGGTGATGGTGGTGACCGACAAGAAGGGCGACATCGCCATCCTCCGCACCCTCGGCGCCACGCCGGGGCAGATCATGGGCATCTTCATGGTCCAGGGCACGGTGATCGGCGTGGTCGGCACTGCCATCGGCTGCGTGCTGGGCGTGCTCGCCGCCCTCAACATCAGCGCCGCCATCGACGGCCTGGAGCAGCTGATCGGCCACAAATTCCTCAGCGCCGAGGTGTACTTCATCGACTACCTGCCCTCCCAGCTCAAGCTGGAGGACGTGGTCCTGGTCTGCGGCGCTGCTCTGATCCTGAGTTTCTTCGCCACCCTTTACCCGGCCTGGCGTGCCTCCCGCACCCAGCCTGCTGAGGCGCTTCGTTATGAGTGACGTGAAAGACCGCGCGGTGCTGAGCTGCCGCAACATCGCCAAGAGCTACGAGGAAGGCCCGCAGTCCGTGCAGGTGCTCAGCGGCGTCGAACTGGAGCTGAACCCTGGCGAGCGCGTGGCCATCATCGGCAGCTCCGGCTCCGGCAAGAGCACCCTGCTGAACATGCTCGGCGGCCTCGACGTGCCCACCACCGGCAGCGTTTGGCTGGCCGGCGAAGAGCTCTCCGCCCTCAACGAACGCGCCCGCGGCCTGCTGCGCAACCGCGCCCTCGGCTTCGTCTACCAGTTCCACCACCTGCTGCCGGAGTTCACCGCCCTGGAGAACGTCTGCATGCCGCTGCTGATCGGCCGCACGCCGATCGCCGAGGCCCGCCAGCGCGCCACCGCGCTGCTGGAGCGCGTCGGCCTCGGCCATCGCCTGACGCACAAGCCGGCGGAGCTCTCCGGTGGCGAGCGCCAGCGCGTCGCCATCGCCCGGGCCCTGGTCAACAACCCGGCGCTGGTGCTGCTCGACGAGCCCACCGGCAACCTCGACCAGCACACCGCCCAGGGCATCCAGGAACTGATGCTGGAACTGAGCCAGTCGTCGCGCACCGCCTTCCTGGTGGTCACCCACGACCCGCAACTGGCCCGGCAGATGGACCGCGTGCTGCGCCTGGAAGACGGCCGGCTGGTGGCTGCCTGACATGTTCAGACCGCTCGCCGTCTTCGTCGGGGCACGCTACGTGCGCGCCAAGCGACGCAATCACTTCATCTCCTTCATCTCCCTGACCTCGATGATCGGGCTGGCGCTGGGTGTGCTGGCGATGATCGTGGTGCTCTCGGTGATGAACGGGTTCCAGAAGGAAATGAGCTCGCGCATCCTCGGCATGGTGCCTCACGCCACCCTCTCCGGGCCCGAGCCGCTGGCCGACTGGCGCCAGGTGGCCGAAGCCGCCTCGCGCAACCGCAGCGTCACCGGCGTGGCGCCGTTCGCCGAGCTGGAGGGCATGCTCTCCTTCAAGGGGCTTATGCAGCCGGTGCAGATCAACGGCATCGACCCGGCGGAAGAACCCAAGGTCTCCATCATCGGCCAGCACATGGTGCAGGGCTCGCTGCGGGACCTGCGTCCCGGTGAATCCGGCATCGTCATCGGCGAGATCACCGCACGGCGCTTCCGCCTCTCGGTGGGCGACAAGCTGACCCTCATCGTCCCCGAGCTGAGCAGCGCTCCGGGCGGCATCACCCCGCGCATGCAGCGCTTCAATGTGGTGGGCGTGTTCAAGGTCGGCGCCGAACTGGACAGCACCCTGGCGCTGATCAACGTCGCCGACGCCTCCGACGTGCTGCGCCTGCCGGAAGGTACCGTGCAGCGGGTGCGCATCGCCCTCAAGGACCTGTACCAGGCGCCCCAGGTGTCCGCCGAGATCGTCCGGCAACTGGGCGCGGGCTATCGGGCCGACGACTGGACCCACACCCAGGGCAGCCTGTTCAGCGCGATGAAGATGGAAAAGACCATGATCGGCCTGCTGCTGATGCTGATCGTCGCCGTGGCCGCCTTCAACATCATCGCCACGCTGATCATGGTGGTCGCCGACAAGCGCGCCGACATCGCCATCCTCCGCACCCTGGGCGCCACGCCACGGCAGATCATGGCCGTGTTCATGGTCCAGGGTAGCGTCATCGGCAGCGTCGGCACCCTGATCGGCACCCTGCTCGGCGTGATCACGGCGCTCAATGTCAGCACCTGGATCGCCGCCCTGGAGCGTGCCACCGGGTTGCACATCTTCAGTTCCGACGTGTACTTCGTGGCCTACCTGCCGTCCGACCTGCAGGTGGGCGATGTGGTGATGGTCTGCGGGGCGGCCTTGCTGATGAGCTTCCTCGCCACCCTCTACCCGGCCTGGCGTGCCGCCCAGACCCACCCGGCCGAGGCCCTGCGCTACGAGTGATTCCCGCCCGGGTGTTGCAGACGAAAAAACGCCGCAGTGATGCGGCGTTTTCGTTTCCCGGTGTCAGGCGCCCTTGCGCTCACGGCGGCGACGCTGCCGCGAGCGCCAACTGCGGGCGACCCACCAGCGCCAGTAGAACATCGTCAGCAGGTAGCCCAGCGCACCCAGCACTGCCCCGCAGATCAGCGAGCCCAGGAGGAAGGGCTGCCACAGCGTGGACAGCTCCTCGGTGATCCACGCCCAGGTCAGCGAGTCCGGCAGCGTGCGCGGCGCCACCCCCATCAGCCAGGCGCCCATCTTGTAGGTGCAATAGAAGATCGGCGGCATGGTGATAGGGTTCGTCAGCCACACCAGCCCCACCGAGATAGGCATGTTGGCCCTGACCAGCACCGCCAGACCGGCGGCCAGCAGCATCTGCATGGGGATCGGCACGAACGCCGCGAACAGCCCCATGGCCATGGCCCGCGAGACGGAATGGCGATTGAGGTGCCAGAGGTTGGGGTCGTGCAGCAGTGTGCCGAGGAAGCGCAGGGATTTGTGTTCCCTGATCGTGTCCGGGTTGGGCATGTAGCGTTTGAAGAGGTGGCGCGGCATCGGCGGTCTCGGCGGGCGTAAGCGCCCGTCATTATGCATAGGGATTCATGACACCGCCGGGACACTTTGTGTCGATAAATGAACGAACCCGAGGCACCCGCTCAACTGCGTGCCTCGGGTTCGCATCGTCTCCAGGGAGGGCAGGGGATGCGAGGACTTTGGCTGGCCCTGGCCGGCGGGCTGCTGGCGCTGCGCTTTCTGCCGGTGCTGCCGCCCGGCTGGGTGTTGCTGGCGCTGGTGGGGATCGGCACGTTACTGCTGCCCTGGCGGACGCGAACACTGGGCGTTGCCCTGATCGGCTTCGCCTGGGCCTGCCACTGCGCCCAGGTCGCCCTCGACGACCGGCTCGACCCGGCGCTGGACGGTACTACCCGCTGGCTGCAGGGGCAGGTGGTCGGCCTGCCGCAACAGGAGGGCGGCGTGGTGCGCTTCGAACTGGTTCCCACCATCAACGAAGGGCTGCGCCTGCCCGGGCGGCTGCGGGTGTCCTGGTACGGCGGGCCGGAGGTCCGCAGCGGCGAGACCTGGCGCTTGGCCGTCACCCTCCGGCGCCCGCGTGGCCTGGTGAATCCCCACACCTTCGACTATGAGGCCTGGCTGCTGGCCCGGCATATCGGCGGCACCGGGACGGTGAAGGCGGGCGAACGGCTCATGGCGGCCGAAGGGCCTGGCGCCTGGCGTGACGACCTGCGCCAGGCCATCCACCAGGCCGAGGCGCGGGGCCGCAACGGCACCATCGCCGCGCTGGTCCTCGGCGACGGCTCCGGCCTCAGCAGCCGCGACTGGCGCCACCTGCAGGACACCGGCACGGTCCACCTGATGGTCATCTCCGGGCAGCACATCTCCCTGCTGGCGCTGCTGCTGTACGGCGCCGTCGCCGCCCTGGCCCGGCTCGGGCTCTGGCCGTCGCGCCTGCCCTGGCTGCCCTGCGCCTGTGCGCTGGCCCTGGCCGGTGCCCTCGGCTATGGGGCGCTCGCCGGGTTCGACGTACCGGTACAGCGCGCCTGCCTGATGACCGCCCTGGTGCTGCTCTGGCGCTTGCGTTTCCGCCGGCTCGGGGTGGTCATGCCGCTGTCGGCGGTGCTCTGCATCGTGCTGCTGGTGGACCCGCTGGCTTCCCTGCAGGCGGGTTTCTGGCTCTCCTTCGCCGCCGTGGCGCTGCTGGTGCTGGTGTTCGCCGGGCGCCTGGGCAGCCCACCGGCCTGGCGCAGCGCGTGGCGGGCACAGTGGGCCCTGAGCCTGGCGCTGACCCCGGCACTGATGGCCCTCGCCCTGCCCATCAGCCTCAGCGGCCCCCTGGCCAACCTGGTGGCGGTGCCCTGGGTCAGCCTGGTCTCGGTGCCGCTGTCCCTGGCCGGCACGGCCCTGCACGCCGTGCCTTGCCTGGGCGAAGGCCTGCTGTGGCTGGCGGGGCTTTCCCTGGAGGGGCTCTTCCTTTTATTGGGCTGGATCGCCGAGGCGATGCCTGCCTGGCAGGCGCCTGCGCTGGCGGCCTGGACCTGGGCCCTGGTGCTGCTGGGTTGTCTGCTGCTGATCCTGCCGCCGGCGCTGCCCTTTCGCCTGCCGGGGCTGTTGCTGCTGGTGCTGCTGGTTTGGCCGCCCCTGCCGCGGCCCGTGCCCGGTACGGCGGATGTCCGCGTGCTGGACGTCGGGCAGGGCCTGGCGGTGCTGGTGCTCACCGAGCAGCACGCCTTGCTGTATGACGCCGGCCCGCGCCAGGGCGGCTTCGACCTGGGCGAGCGGGTGGTGGTGCCGGCCCTGCGCGGGCTGGGAGTACGGCATCTGGACGAACTGCTGCTGAGCCACGCCGACAACGACCATTCCGGCGGGGCCGAGGCGGTGGTGCGTGCCCTGTCCGTGGCGCGGGTGATCAGCGGCGAGGTGGAGCGCCTGCCGCCCGGCCTCAACGCCCAGCCCTGCGAAGCCCGCCAGTGGGAGTGGGATGGCGTGCACCTGCGCTCCTGGCGCTGGCCCGGGGCCCGCGACAGCAACGACCGCTCCTGCGTGCTCAGCCTTGAGGCCAACGGCGAGCGCCTGCACCTGACCGGTGATCTCGGCCAGGCCGCCGAGGCCGCCTGGGTGGAGAGCGGCGAGCCCCTCGCGGCGGACTGGCTGCTGGCGCCCCACCATGGCAGCCGCAGCTCCTCCTCGGCGCGCCTGCTGCAGGCGGTGCGGCCGCGCGGGGCGTTGATCTCCCGGGGCGCGCGCAACGCCTTCGGCCATCCCCATCCCCAGGTGCTGGCGCGTTACCGTGCGCTGCCGGCGGCTATTTACGACACCGCCGAGTCCGGCGCGCTGCTGATTCGCCTGGGCATCCACGGCGAGGTGTCGGGACTGCGGAGCCAGGCACGTTTCTGGCGGGAAAAATGAGAACAGCGACGGTCGGCGCACCCGGTGCCCTGTGCTAGAGTTGCGCGACTTTTTTCGAGGGGATTTACCACCGTGTGGGAGCTGGTCAAAGCAGGCGGCTGGATGATGCTGCCGATCATTCTGAGTTCCGTGGTCGCCACCGCCATCATCGCCGAGCGTCTCTGGACGCTGCGCAAGAGCCGTGTCGCACCGCCGCAACTGCTCGGCCAGGTCTGGCGCATGGTCAAGGACAAGCAGCTCAACAGCCAGAAGCTCAAGGAGCTGCGCGCCTCCTCGCCGCTGGGTGAGGTGCTCGCCGCCGGTCTGGCCAACTCCAAGCATGGCCGGGACATCATGAAGGAGTGCATCGAAGAGGCCGCGTCCCGCGTCATCCACGAGCTGGAGCGCTACCTCAACACCCTCGGCACCATCGCCGCCATGGGCCCGCTGCTCGGCCTGCTGGGCACCGTGTTCGGCATGATCGAGATCTTCGGCGGCTTCATGGACAACGGCATGGCCAACGCCCCGGCCCTAGCCGGCGGTATCGGCAAGGCGCTGATCACCACCGCCGCCGGCCTGATGGTCGCCATCCCCGCGGTGTTCTTCCACCGCTTCCTCCTGCGTCGTGTCGACGAGCTGGTGGTGGCCATGGAACAGGACGCCATCAAGCTGGTGGAAGTGACTCAGGGCGACCGTGAAGTGGACTTCGCAGAGGAAGACAAAGCGTGAAGTTCCGCCGTCGGGCGGGCAACGTGGCCCGCGAGGAAGTCTTCCTCAACCTGACCTCATTCATCGACGTCATCTTCGTGCTGTTGCTGTTCTTCGTGGTCACCACCACCTTCAGCCGCCCCAGCGAGATGAAGATCGAACTGCCCGAGGCGGTCAGCGGCACGCCCACCGAGGCCACCACCGAGAAGACTCTGGAGCTGAGCATCAGCGCCGACGGGCAGTACGCCCTCAACGGCCAGGTGCTGGTGAAGAACGACCTCACCACCCTGATGAATGCCCTGGGCAAGGAGTCCGGCGGTGACAACAGCCTGCCGATGATCATCAGCGCCGACGCCAAGACCACTCACCAGTCGGTGATCACTGCCATGGATGCCGCCGGCAAGCTGGGCTTCAGCAAGCTGCGCATCACCACCGTCGAGGCCCAGCCGGAGAAGCCCTGATGGCCTTCTCCGACCGCCTGCTGGAGGCCTGGTACCGGGGCCATCCCGCACTGGGCCTGCTGCGCCCGCTCGAAGCGCTCTACCGCCGCATCGCCGCCCGCCGCCGCGCCGCTTTCCTGGCCGGCGAGGGCGAGATCTACCGCGCCCCGGTCCCGGTGATGGTGGTGGGCAACATCACCGTCGGCGGCACCGGCAAGACCCCGATGATCCTCTGGCTGATCGAGCACTGCCGGCAGCGCGGCCTGCGCGTCGGCGTGGTCAGCCGGGGCTACGGCGCCGAGCCGCCGCACCTGCCCTGGCGGGTCGAGGCCGACCAGAGCGCCGCCGTCGCCGGTGACGAACCTCTGCTGATCGTCCAGCGCAGCGGCGTGCCGCTGGTGATCGACCCCGACCGTTCCCGCGCCGTCCGCGCGCTGCTGGAGGAGGGGCCCTTCGACCTCATCCTCAGCGACGACGGCCTGCAGCACTACCGCCTGGCGCGGGACATCGAACTGGTGCTGATCGACGCCGCCCGCGGCCTCGGCAATCGCCGCTGCCTGCCGGCCGGCCCCCTGCGTGAGCCCGCCGAACGGCTGGCCAGCGTCGATGCTGTCCTCTACAACGGCGTCGATGAGGGGCCCGACGGCGCCCACGGCTTCCGCCTGCGCCCCTCGGCACTGGTCAACCTGCGCAGCGGCGAGCGCGTCGGGCTCGAACATTTCCCCCCCGGCCAGGCCCTGCACGCGGTGGCCGGCATCGGCAACCCGCAGCGTTTCTTCACCACGCTCGAGGCGCTAAACTGGCGCCCGATTCCGCATGCCTTCGCCGACCACGCCCGCTTCGGGCCTGCCGAGCTGCAGTTCAGCCCGCCGCTGCCCCTGGTGATGACGGAGAAGGACGCGGTCAAATGCCGGGCCTTCGCGGGCGCCGACTGGTGGTACCTGGCGGTGGACGCCGCACCATCCGCCGGCTTCGTCCGCTGGCTCGATGCGCGCCTCGCCGCACTGGCGCCGGCCCGCCCCTGAAACCCGCCCCCGAGGCGGTCACCAAGGATTCCCCCATGGACCCGAAACTGCTCGACATCCTCGCCTGCCCGCTGTGCAAGGGCCCGCTCAAGCTCGCCGACGACAAGAGCGAGCTGATCTGCAAGAACGACGCCCTGGCATTTCCGGTGCGTGAGGGCATCCCGGTGATGCTCGAAGGCGAGGCCCGCACCCTCAACGTCGACGAACGGCTGGACAAGTGATGGGCCAGGCCTTCACCGTCGTCATCCCCGCCCGTTACGCCTCCACCCGCCTGCCCGGCAAGCCCCTGCAGGACATCGGCGGCAAGCCGATGATCCAGCGCGTCTGGGAGCAGGCCCGGCGCAGCGCCGCCGAGCGCGTGGTGGTGGCCACCGACGATGCACGCATCGTCGAGGCCTGCCAGGGCTTCGGCGCCGAGGTGGTGCTGACCCGCGTCGACCACAACTCCGGTACCGACCGCCTGGCCGAAGTCGCCACCCAGTTGGGCCTGGCCGGCGACGCCATCGTGGTCAACGTGCAGGGCGACGAGCCGCTGATCCCTCCGGCGATCATCGACCAGGTGGCCGCCAACCTGGCCGCCCACCCGGAAGCCGGTATCGCCACCCTGGCCGAGCCCATCCGCGAGGTGCAGGCTCTGTTCAACCCCAACGTGGTGAAGGTGGCGACCGACCTCAACGGCCTGGCCCTGACCTTCAGCCGCGCACCGCTGCCCTGGGCGCGGGACGCCTTCGCCCAGGACCGCGACAGCCTGCCGGCCGGCGTGCCGTACCGCCGTCACATCGGCATCTACGCCTACCGCGCCGGCTTCCTGCACGACTTCGTCGCCTGGGGCACGTGTTGGCTGGAAGACACCGAGTGCCTGGAGCAGTTGCGTGCCCTCTGGCACGGCGTGCGCATCCACGTCGCCGACGCCCTGGAAGCCCCGGCTGCCGGTGTCGACACTGCCGAAGACCTGGAGCGGGTCCGCCGCCTGCTGGGGGCCTGATGCGCGTTCTCTTCGTCTGCCTCGGCAACATCTGCCGCTCACCCACCGCCGAAGGCGTCCTGCGCGGCAAGCTGGAACAGGCCGGCCTGGCTGACCGGGTGGAAGTGGATTCCGCCGGCACCGCCGGCTGGCACATCGGCAAGGCGCCGGACCCGCGCACCTGCCAGGCCGCCGCCAAGCGCGGCTACGACCTTTCCGCCCTGCGTGCGCGCCAGGTCAGCGCCGAGGACTTCCAGCGCTTCGACCTGGTCCTGGCCATGGACCACTCCAACCTGCGCGACCTCAAGGCCCTGCACGCCGGCCGGGGCAACGCCCCGGACCTGTTCCTGCGCCGCTATGGCCTGGCCACCGAGGAAGTGCCCGATCCGTACTACGGCGGGGAAGACGGCTTCGAAACCGTGCTCGACCTGGTGGAGCAGGCCTGCGACGGCCTGATCGCAGAGATACGGGAGCGCCCGTGAGCCTGCAGTTGCGCGACAACCAGTCCCTCAAGCCCTACAACACCTTCGGCGTATCGGTGCAGGCGCGCCTGTTCGCCGAGGCCTGCAACGACGACGAGGTGCGCGAAGCGCTGGCCCTGGCCGCCGAGCGCGGCCTGCCGCTGCAGGTGATCGGCGGCGGCAGCAACCTGCTGCTGACCCGTGACCTCGACGCCCTGGTGCTGCACATGGCCAGCCGCGGCATCCGCGTACTGGCCGAGGCCGACGGGCGCGTCATCGTCGAAGCCGAAGCCGGCGAACCCTGGCACCCCTTCGTGCTCTGGACCCTTGACCAGGGCCTGGCCGGGCTGGAGAACCTCAGCCTGATCCCGGGCACGGTCGGAGCCGCGCCGATGCAGAACATCGGCGCCTACGGGGTGGAGATCAAGGACGTCTTCGTCGGCCTCACCGCCCTGGATCGCCAGAGCGGCGAGCTGCGCGAGTTCGGCCTCGACGACTGCGCCTTCGGCTACCGCGAGAGCCGCTTCAAGCGCGAGGCCGGCCGCTGGGTGATCCTGCGCGTGCGCTTCGCCCTGAGCCGCGCCGCCGCCTTGCACCTGGACTACGGCCCGGTGCGCCAGCGCCTGGAAGCCGAAGGCATCAGCGCGCCGACCCCGCGTGATGTCAGCCGCGCCATCTGCGCCATCCGCAGCGAAAAGCTGCCGGACCCTGCCCAGCTCGGCAACGCCGGCAGCTTCTTCAAGAACCCCGTGGTGCCAGCCGCCCAGGCCGAGGCGCTGCGCCAGCAGTACCCCGACCTGGTGGCCTATCCCCAGGGCGAAGGTCTGGCGAAGCTCGCCGCCGGCTGGCTGATCGACAAGGCCGGCTGGAAGGGTTTCCGCGAAGGGGATGCGGGTGTTCATCGCCTGCAGGCGCTGGTGCTGGTGAACCATGGCCAGGCCACCGGTGGGGAGATCCATGCCCTGGCCGGGCGCATCCAGGCGGACATCGCCGCCCGCTTCGGGGTCGAACTGGAGATGGAACCCAACCTGCTCTGACCCCTGGCAGGCTGCGGGAATACCGACGGCGTTGAAAACGCCCGTCCGAAGGGCTCTCCCAGGCGGGAGAGCCCTTTTGCCTCAATGCAGCTTCAGCTTGCCGATGCGGTCGTTGTCCAGACTGCCGAAGTACAGCGTGTCGCCCACCGGCTTCACCGACGTGATCATGCGCAGGTGCGTGCCGCTGGTGTCGTGCAGGCTGCGGATGATCTTGCCGTTCTCGTCCAGCGCGATCACCAGCCCGTAGGGCACCGGCTTCGGCCACAGCGCGCGGGGCAGCTTGGCGATCTGTGCCTTCAGCCAGGGCTGGGTGTGGAGGAAGTCCGCATCGGCCTTGCGCGGGGAGGGCAGGGCCACCCAGAAGGTGCCCTTGCGGTCGCCCTGCAGGTTGTCCGGCAGGCCCGGCAGGTTGTCGATGAACACGTCATGGGTGCCGGCCTTCTCGCCGCTCAGCCAGTAGCGGGTGATGCGGTAGCGGTAGGTCTCGTTCACCAGCACGAAGTCTTCCTTGGCCGACAGCGCCACGCCGTTGGCGAAGTACAGGTCCTTGAGCAGCACCTCCACCTTGCCGGTGGCCGGGTCGTAGAGCATCAGGCGGCCGTGGGGGCGGGCCTCCAGCAGGTCCAGCAGGTAGTCCGGCTGCTGGAACTTGTCCGAGGCATCGGTGAAATAGATGCGGCCGTCGCTGGCGATGTCCAGGTCGTCGGTGAAGCGGAACGGGCCGCCTTCGGCCTCGGTGGCCAGCACCTTGATGGTGCCTTTCGGGTCGATGCTCAGCAGCCCCTTGTAGGCGTCGCCGACGATCAGGTTGCCCTGGGCGTCGAAGTCCATGCCCAGCGGGCGGCCGCCGGTCTCGGCGAAGGTTTCCAGGCGCCCGTCGTTGTCGATGCGCACCACGCGGCCATCATGCAGGCCGGCGTAGACGCGGCCCTGGGCATCCACGGCGGTGTCTTCCGGCCCGTGCACCTGCCCTTTGGCCAGCAGCTCGGCCTTCATCAGCGTGTCGTTGGGTTCCAGCACCCCGGTCATGGTCGGCGCGGGCGGCGCATCCCAGGCCAGCGGGTCGATGGGTGAGGGAGTGAAGGCAAGGTAGAGGGTGAGCGCGAGGATCAACAGGGCCAGCAGGCCCAGCAACTTCTTCATGTCCGAATTCCCTGGCGGTGGCCCACGGGGCCTGGTTTTTGTCGGAGGCGGCTCTTTCGTGGCGTGCCGGCCGCCCCGGGGGATCGGCGCGAGGCCGAAGGTCCGAGGCGGGATGCTACTGCGTCGCGGTTAGGGTGGGGAGGTTTTTTACGGACGACCCGCAAGCAGCGGCCGTTCTTCCGCAGCCAGGGGGCGCATTCTCGAACCGCAAAAAAAACTTCAAACCCCTTAACCCGTTCGCCGAACCCCCTCCGTCTACCGGTGCACAAGGACATTCCGGTCCCCCCAGGAGAACCCGCCATGCACCCGCTCCAAGCCCTGACCCGTCGCCCCCTCGCCGCCGGTTTCGCCACCACCCTGCTGCTCGCCCTGGCCGCCTGCTCCCAGCATGGCGGGGAGACCAGCGGCGCCGCCAACGAGTCGCAGAAAGACAGCCTGGCCGCCAAGCCCGCCGCTTTCTCGCCCAACGCCAGCTACGCGGTGATGGAGCGCAAGATGATGGCACCGGTGGCCCCCGCGCCGCTGACCGACAGCCTGCCCGGCTACCGGGACAGCTACCGCGAGCAGTACGCCAAGCTGGAAGAGAGCAGCGTCCACGCCGTGGCCGCCGAGCCGGTCTCCACCTTCAGCATCGACGTCGACACCGGCGCCTATGCCAACGTGCGGCGCTTCCTCAACGGTGGGCGCCTGCCGCCCAAGGACGCGGTGCGCCTCGAAGAGATGGTCAACTACTTCCCCTACAGCTACCCGCTGCCCAAGGGCAACGTACCGTTCGGCATCGACACCGAACTGGCCCGCTCGCCGTGGAACCCCGAGGCGCGCCTGCTGCGCATCGCCATCAAGGCCTCCGACACCCAGGTCGCACGCATTCCCCCGGCCAACCTGGTGTTCCTGGTGGACGTCTCCGGTTCCATGGACCGTCGCGAAGGCCTGCCCATGGTGCAGGGCACCCTGAAGTTGCTGGTGGACCAGTTGCGCCCCGAGGACCGCGTGTCCCTCGTCACCTACGCCGGCGAGGCCCGCGTGGTGCTGGAGTCCACCCCAGGCAACGAGAAGGAGACGATCCGCGCCGCCATCGATCAACTGGCCGCCGGGGGCTCCACCGCTGGCGAATCCGGCATCCAGTTGGCCTACGCCCAGGCGCGCAAGGGCCTGATCAAGGACGGCATCAACCGCATCCTCCTGGCCACCGACGGTGACTTCAACGTCGGCATCAGCGACTTCGACAGCCTCAAGGCCCTGGCCGAAGAGAAGCGCCGCACCGGCATCTCCCTCACCACCCTCGGCTTCGGCGTGGACAACTATAACGAGCACCTGATGGAGCAGCTCGCCGACGCCGGCGACGGCAACTACGCCTACATCGACAGCCTGCGCGAAGCCCGCAAGGTACTGGTGGACCAGCTCAGCTCCACCCTCCAGGTGGTGGCCAAGGACGTGAAGCTGCAGGTGGAGTTCAACCCCGCCCAGGTCAGCGAGTACCGCCTGCTGGGCTACGAGAACCGTGCCCTCAAGCGCGAGGACTTCAGCAACGACAAGGTTGATGCCGGCGAGATCGGCGCGGGCCACACCGTCACCGCGCTGTACGAGATCGTCCCGGCGGGCGGCAAGGGCTGGCTGGAGCCGCTGCGTTACCAGCCGGCCGCACCGGCGGCCGGCAAGGCCGGTGAGCTGGCCTGGCTGCGCATTCGCTACAAGGCGCCGGGTGCCGACACCAGCCGCCTGCTGGAACAACCCATCGCCGCCGCCGACGCCCGTCCCATCGCCCAGGCCAGCGACGACCTGCGCTTCGCCGCCTCGGTCGCCGCCTTCGCCCAGCAGCTCAAGGGCGCCCGCTACACCGGCCAGTTCGGCTACGCCGACACCCTGGCCCTGGCACGCGGCGCGCGCGGCGATGACCCCTACGGCCTGCGCAACGAGTTCGTGCAACTGGTGGAACTCGCGCAAAGCCTGCAAAATCCGGCCTCCAACCCGGTACGGACCGAGTGACTTGAGCGACACCATCACGGATGACGACGCCGCCCTGCTGCGGCGTTACCGACGCGGCGATTCCGAGGCCTTCGGCGTGCTCTACGCACGCCATCGCCTCGGCCTCTACCGTTTTCTCTGCGGCCTGTGCGGCGACAGCTCGCTGGCCGAAGAGATCTTCCAGGAGACCTGGCTCAGCCTGGTGCGCAGCGCCAGCGAGCAGCGCGAGGCCGTGGCCTTCCGCACCTGGCTCTACCAGATCGCCCGCAACCGCCTGATCGACCATTGGCGCAAGCACGGACGGCTGCAGGGCAAGGTGGAGGCCTTCGACGAGCAGGTCCATGCCGACCTGCTGCCGAGCGAGGAGGCCGACGACCCCGAGGCCCAGTTGAGCCTCAGCCGCGACCGCCAGCGCCTGCAGGCCGCCCTGGACGAATTGCCCGGCGAGCAGCGAGAAGTCTTCCTGCTGCGCGCCCATGGCGACCTCGAGCTGCACGAGATCGCCGAGATGACCCGCACACCCGCCGAGACGGTGAAGAGTCGCCTGCGCTATGCCCTGCAGAAGCTGCGCCGGCTGCTGGCCGACCCCGCCGCCGAGGAGAGAACCGCATGAACCAGGACCCACGCAGAGAGGACGAGCTGGAGCGGCAATTGCTCGCCCACTTCCGTGCCCACGGCGGGGGCGAGCCGCCTGCCGAGCTGGATGCATGCATCCTCGCCGCCGCCCGCGAGGCCGTCCGCCCACCGGCACCGAGCCTGGGCCAACGCCTGCATGCCTGGTTGTTCGGCCCCGGTGGCCGCCAGCGCTGGTCGGTGGCCTTCGCCGGCCTGGCCTGCCTGGGCGTGGGCGTCAGCCTGACCTTCCAGAACCTCGACCGGCAGCCGCCGGAGTACGCCGTCGCCCCCGCACCGGCCATCGCCCCGACCGCACCGGCGACCCTGGCCCGCAGTGCCCCCGACCCGGATGCCGGCTACAACGCGGAACCGGCTGCCCCACCGATGCAGGCCTTTTCCGCGCCCGCACCGGCAGCGGAGATGAAGAAGGCCGCACCCCGGCTCGAGTCCGCTCCGGTGGCCGCGCTGGCTGACAGTGTCGAGACCGATGCGCGGATCGCCGAGCAGGCCCGCCAGGCTGCCGACGACGCCTTCCCGCCCGCCGCCAAACTGGCAAAGCCCGCTGCCGTGCCCCTCGAACCGGCCCTGCAACAGGGCCTGCGCGAGGTGCTGGAGCTACGACGCCAAGGCCAGGCCAAGGCCGCCGATGAGCGCCTGGAGGCCCTGCGCAAGGCCCACCCCCGGCAGGACCTGGACGCCCTGCTGAAGGCCCTGGAGCCTTCCCCGGCGCCTTGATGGTCGCGAGTTGCCGGCTGTGTCACGCCAGGGTGACGGTCGATCCGTCACCCTGGCGCGTTTATCCAGGAGCCTGACATATGCCGCCCGTTCCCGAACCCGACGCCCCCACCGAGAGCCTGCCGCGCCTGTTGCTGGGCCTTGTCTGGCACCTGGCGGTGCTGGTATTGCCGGTCCTGCTGGTGGCCAGCCTGCCGTTGGCCGGTGCGGCCTCAAGCGTGGTGGGGCTGGCCCTGGCGCTGATCGCCATCGCCCGCTGGCCGCGCATCGGCAAGGGCGTCAGCAGCCTGCTCACCAGCGCCGTGATCGGTGCCGCCTTCAGCCTGGGGGCCACGCTGCCCGGCTACTGGGGCATCGGCGCAGGCGTGCTCTGGGCGTTGATCGGCCTGGCCTGTGCAGCGACCCTGGAGCGGCGCCTGGGCCTGGCCAGCGCCCCGGTCACGGCCGAACCCATCGGCCCGGTGGACGCGGACGCTCGAGGCTCCAGCGCCTGGGGGGGCGGCGAACTGCTCACGCCGGAGGGCGAGCCGGTGCGCACTCTGGGGTGGGGCGAGATTGCCATGGGCGGCCCGGTCTACACCGACTACCTGATGCCTGACGGCGTGCTGCTGGAGGGCCTGGGCAGCTCGGCCCGCTTCTCCGATGACGGCCGCTATTTCGCCGCGCCGATCCCCTCGCGCGGCACCTGGTCGCTGGCGGTGTTCGACCGCCAGCAGCGCCGGCTCTATCACTGCGCCAACGAAGCCTTCTGGGAGCTGGATGCCTTCAGTGGCGGCGAACTGCGTGGCCGACACAGCCCGCTGGTGTCGGACCAGGGCTACCGTCTCAGCCTCGATGCCTTGCTGCGCGAGGCGACCTGCGAGGACTTCGTCGCCATCGGCGATCTCTGGCTTGCACCCGGCTGGGCCGATAGGCAGCAGCAGGCGCTGCCGGACCTTTCGCCCCCCACCGGCCCCCAACGCCTGCGCGGCGAGCCCTGGCTGCCGGAGCGACTGCGCGAGCGCGACGACCCGCTGCTGCCGCTGCGCTACCCCAGCTACCAGTTGTGGCTGGACGACGTTCCCACCGGGCTGCTGCTGCCCGACGACGAGCGCCCCGTGTGGCGTGCCGACGGCCTGGCCTTCGCCTGCCGCCTGCGCGACACCGCCCAGGAACGCCCCTGGCCATGCCCTGTCCGGATCTGGGAGGCCGGGCAGGGCTGGCGCACCCTGGACGACTGGTCGCCCCGGGAAGATGAGCCGCGCCTGATGCTCGAAGCGCCGCTTGCGCTGGACCCGACCCTCCTGGCCATTCAAGCCCGCTTCGACCTGCCCGAGTTGGACCAGATGGAGCACGGAAACGCCGTGCACCACATCTTCAGTGAGGAACTCGAACGCCTCGCCGGCTTCGACGCCTGGGGCCGCGCCGTGCCTGGCTTGCGTGCGGCCACGCGGCTGGAGCTGCTGTATCCCCTCGGCCGGGGCACGCCGGTGATGCAGGCCGACCTGCGCCTGGCACCGTTGGCCGATGGCCGCGGCCCATTGCTGGAGTGGCAGCGGGAGAGCGCCGACGGGCTGCGGGCCGCCTACCGCTGCCGCATCGATGACTGGGTGCTGGAGGGCGAGTGGTGCCTGGACCACCGTGTATCCGCCTGCGGCCGCTACCTCGCACTGGTGGCCTTCGCCGAAGCCCCGGCCGTGCCCCATCGCTTGGTGGTGGCGGACGTGCCGGCCCGGCGCCTGCTGGGCATCGACTTCGACCTGCCGCTGGCACGGCTGATGGATTTCCAGGACGGCGTCGTCGAACTGGCCGTGGTGACGGGGCGCCTGGCCGATGCCCTGATTGCCACCCCGTTGCAGCGCATCGACGAGCCTCCGCCACCGGTGGTGAACGCCGCCGACTTCCTCCCGCGCCGGGAGGACAGCCGGCTCTGCTACGCCCTGCGCCGCCTGCGAGTGGGCGCAACGCTCGAGCTGTTGCCCGACTGGCGCCCGCTGAGCCAGCCGCCCGCCTCCAACGCCTACGGCGACTTCGTGCTGCCGGCGCCCACCGGTGGCAATGCCGCCTGGCTGTTCGGCAGTTGCACCGCCTATGGCGGCGCCTACCTGCATGAGCGCCTGCCGCGCCAGGGTGGGTACCTGCTCACCGCCTGCGGTTGCGCCCTGGCCGATCTCGCCCCGGCCATGGCCTGGTCGGCGGACAGCCGCTACCTGGCCCTGACCCGCCACGACGACGGCGAGTGGCACCTGCTGGTGCTGGACACCCTCGCGCACCGGTTCTACCCCTGGCCTGACCCCATCGGTCCGCTGCCGCGCTTCGAAGGCTTCGCCGACGGGGCCTTGCATTGGCGGAACCACCCGTACCACGACGACGTCGCAGAAGAGGCCGGCGAGCCTCGACACCTGCCCCTCGACGCCCTGCTGGGCGTCGCCCCCGAGGCACTGGAGGCCGTGGATGGCCTCTGGCTGCCGCCTTCCGAGCGCCCCCGTGCTGCCCAGTGGCGGCGCCTCGATACCGCCCATCTCGACCCCTGGAGACCCCAATGAGCGAAAGCATCCTCTCCCACGCCCTGACCATGCAGGTTCTCGGTTACATCGGCCTGGTGCCGCTGGTCATCGCCTGGCTGGCCGGCATCGCCCTGTCCGTCCGCTACTGGCGCGAGCGGCCCCGTGCTGCCGGCTTCTGCCTGGCGAGCATGGTCCTGTTGCTGGCCTGGACCCTGCTGCAGCAGGTGCTGTACCTCACGGCCTACCAGTGGGGCGGGGAATTTGAGGCTGCACGCATGAGCGTGGTTTTCAGCGGCATTGGCGCCATTGGTGGGCTGGTCCACACCCTGTGCTTCGGGTTGCTGCTGGCGGCCGTGTTCTCCGGCCGTGACACCCCGCGTGAGTAAGACAGGGTTGCCAGTGCCCGCCTAGCGCGCCAGCATGGTGCACCTTTCATCCAGCGGTGGCCGCTCCATGACCCGAACCCTGCTGCCTACCCTGTTCCTTGGCTTCTGTGCATCCGCCCTGGCCAACCCGGCCCCTGTGGCTCCCCGGGGGGATACCTGGCCTGGCCTCGTGGCCGGGCCCGTTTTCACGCCAGTCAACGCCTGTGCCGAGGCGCCGACGCAAGCCAAGCCGAAGCCGGCGCCGACCAAGGCCGAGACCGCCAAGCCCAAACCGAAGCCCGTGCCTGGCAAGCCCAAACCGTCCAAGGTGGAGCAGGTCAAGCTGCGCGAACCCAAGCTTGACCTGAGCCTGCCCAAGCACCTGGTAGATGAGCTGGAGCCGCGGGTGAAGCAAGAGCAGCACGTCGAGCAGCCGCTACTGCCGCCGCTGTTCGTGGAGAAGCCGTCGGAGCAGAGCCCTTACCAGCTCAACGGCAAGCTCATCACCAACCAGCGGGAAGACGACTACTGGCGCTCCGTGGAGGGCGCCGAGTTGCAGATCGAGTTCAAGCAGTAGCCCGGTCGGGGCTCATGGCGAGGAGGAAACGGGGTGAGCCGGGCTCACCCCGTGGAGCAGCCTCAGAAGCGGTACGCGCCGCTCTGGATCGCTGCGTGCAGGTCGGTGTCCAGGGGGCGGAAGGCCGGTTCCCCCGGTAGCCGCACGTACAATGGCTCGTTGACCTGGGTGGGGTCGAAGCCGGCCTTCTTCAGGTCGGTCTTCTTGTACTTGAAGGTGCCGGTGGTCTCGATCTCGTCCAGCAGCCGCAGGAACAGCGGAGCAGCATAGGGCGGCAGCTCGCGGTCCAGGTGCTCGGCCACGGCGGCGGCGTCCAGGTCCGCGTCGGGGCTCAGGCGCAGTGCCGCCATGCCGCAGCGGCCGTTGGTGCCGGGAATCTCCACGCCGTAGACCACCGCATCCTGCACCCCATCGAACACCCCCAGCACGCTTTCCACCTCGGTGGTGGAGACGTTCTCGCCCTTCCAGCGGAAGGTGTCGCCCAGGCGGTCGACGAACTGCGCGTGCTTGCAGCCGATGTCGCGCATCAGGTCGCCGGTGTTGAACCAGGCATCGCCCTTCTTGAACACGTTGCGCAGGATCACCGCCTCGCTCTTGGCCGGGTCGGTGTAGCCGTCGAAGGGCCACTTCTCGCTGATTTCGCTGATCAGCAGGCCCGGCTCGCCCTTGTCCACCTTGGTCAGGAAGCCCTTGTGGTCGCGCACCGGGCAGTCGTTCTCCAGGTCGTAGCGGACGATGGCGTAGGTGGCCGGGGAGAAGCCCACGGTGTTGTCGAAGTTGAAGACGTTGGTGAAACCGATGTTGCCCTCGCTGGAGGCATAGAACTCGGTGACGCGCTGGATGCCGAAGCGGGTCTTGAACTCGTCCCAGATGGCCGGGCGCAGGCCGTTGCCGATCATGCAGGTGAGGGTGTTGTCCTTCTCCTCGGGGCAGGGCGGCTGGTTCAGCAGGTAGCGGCACAGCTCGCCGATGTAGCCGAAGCAGGTGGCCTGGTAGCGCGCCACGTCCTTCCAGAAGTTGCTGGCGGAGAACTTGCGGCGCAGGGCGATGGCCGCGCCACCGGCCAGCACCGAGGCCCAGCTCACGGTGACGGCGTTGTTGTGATAGCAGGGCAGCGTCAGGTAGAAAACGTCGCGGTCGGTGAGCCCCAGCCCGGAGTGGCCGAAGCCGCCATAGGCCTTGATCCACTTGCCGTGGCTGAGAATCGAGGCTTTCGGCAGGCCGGTGGTGCCGGAGGTGTAGATGTAGAAGCAGGCGTCCTTCAGGCGCACCCGCCCGGTGTCCGCCGGGTTCTCCGCACTGTGCTCGCCGGCCAGGCGCATCAGGTTGGTCCAGCCGCGCGGGGCCTGTCCGGCATCGCGGCGGGTGTCCAGGTCGTCGGCCACCCAGTAGCGCCGTGCCCCGGCAGTCTCCAGGTCCGGCTCCACCTCCTCGAAGGCGCTGCGCAGCTCTTCGCCGACCACATGGTGGCCGGCTTTCACCAGGTTGAGGCTGTGGGCAAGGACCTTGCCGCGCTGGGTGGTGTTGACCAGGGCGCCGATGCCGCCCAGCTTGGCCACCGCCGCCAGCACCGCGAGGATTTCGATGCGGTTCTCCAGCATGATCGCCACCACCTTGCCGGGGCCCACGCCCTCGGACTTGAGCGCGTGGGCGATGCGGTTGGCCCAGGCGTTGAACTCGGCGTAGGTCAGGCTGCGCGTCTCGTCCATCGCCGCCGGCCGCTGCGGGTAGCGCGCCGCCGCCCGCTCCAGGGCCCAGCCCAGGGAGAGCGTCTTGTCGCGGTTGCGAATCCCGGTGAAGTACAGGCCCAGCAACATGCGGGGCACGCGATTGAGGTTCGCCGGCAGGCGGGCGAGGAAGCGGAACGGGGAGATCAGGTCGGCCTGGGTCATGGTTCTCGCACTTCAGTCTTGTTGTTCTGACCACCTTCGCGGGGTGGGAATAGGCGCCACCGGCGAATCTAGACGGGTTCCCTCGGGCTGCCCTTGGCCCCCGCGCGGGTGGGCGCGGGCAGTTCGGCAAATACCGGGGTGTATTCAGGTGGTCAGCCGAAAGGCCCTCCTCGGGCAGGAGAAGGGCCTCAAAGACTGCGTGTGGCTTGGTATCTCAGAACACCCATTTGGCTTGCAGCTCGCCGGCGAAGCCGCCACGGGCGGTGGCGTTGTAGCTGCCCAGGTTCAGGCTCACGCTGCTGCCATCGGGACGCAACAGGGAAAGGGACAGGTCCAGTTGGTAGCTGTCGCTGGGCAGGCGCTGGCCCGGCGTGGAGAAGACGCTGCCACCGCCGGTGAAGCGGGCGTTGGTGTCCAGAGCGTTGCCGATCAGTTCGTGGCGCCAGGTCATCTGCACGGCGGGCTGCAGGTGGGTGCCAGCGGAGAGTGGCAGGTCCATGCTCAGGCGTGCGCCAACGCGGCTGGCCAGGCGGTCCTGGCGTTCACCCTCGATGCCCAGGCCCAGGGCGCCGGCATGGCGCTCCTGGTAGCTGTCCAGGTGCAGTTGGCTCCACTCCAGACCGGCCAGCGGCGTCAGGGTTGTCTGGTGGGTCAGCCGAAGCGGCATGCCGGCTTCCAGTTTGGCGCTGTACTGCCGGCCGTCGAAGCGACCTTCGGCGGTGCCCCCAAGGACGGTGTCGCGGCGGGTCTCGAAGCGTTGCTGGGCGTAGCCGAGCATGCCGTCCAGGTACCAGGCACCGAAGTCGCGGCTGGCGTAGGCGCTGATCTGGTAGGTGTCGATTTCGCTGCCGTCGCCCTTGCGCTCGCCTTGTTGGTTGAGGTTGACCGTGCCGTAGCTGAAGGCAGCCCCGGCGACCCAATCGTCATTGAGGCGGGTGTCCAGGCCCAGGGTCATGCCTTGGGTGTGGCTGTCGTAGCCGTTGTAGCCGGCGTGACTGCGCTGGTCGAGGCGGCCACCGAAGGCCTGGATCCAGAAACCCTGTACAGGGGCACGGGTGGCCTTGCCTGCGGCGGCGGCATTGCTGGCCAGCCACTGGCTGGGGGTGTTGTCCACCAGGTTCAGGGCCAGCGCGCTGTGATCCTGGGCACGCAGGCCGTGGAGGCGGCCGGAGAGACTTCGCCAAATGCTGTTGCGCACGAATTGCAAGGCGAGCTCGTGCGCGGAATTACTTTGTGGCGCCAGGTGGGCCAATGTTTCGCGTTGGGCCTCGGGGGTCATCCCGTCCAGCAGCCGGATGGGTTGCAGCAGCGCGCCTGGTTCACCCCGCAAGGTGTCCAGTTGGGTCGCCATGGACTGTGCAGGGCTGCTTGCAATGCTTCTCAGTTGGCGTGCGGGCAGTCCTGCCATGTTGACCGCGGACCCGCCGATGACGAAAAAGCTCAAGGGCAGAACGATCGGAACGCCGTCGTCATAGGTCGTGATGACCACGTAGTAGTTGATGCCCGCTTCCAGTTGCGCGTTCAACTGCGGGCAGTAGGTGTTGCCGAAGGTGCTGCAGGCGGTGGAGACCTCGTTGCCATCGTCGTCCTGGCCGATCAGGTTGGCAGTTGGGTCGGATGGGGCGAAGGTGTCCCGGTAGAAGTACATGTAGGGGTCTTCGAAGGCCGAGGCGTCCATTCCGACGGTGTAGATCCCGTCCGTATTGGGTGTGAAGAACTGGAATACGTATTGGAACGACACACCGGGGCCGGTGTCGGGGCGCTGGTAGGTCCCGATGGTCGCGCTATCCAGGGTGAAGGTGGTGATGGCCGAGTGGACGGGCAGGGGGAGTGCCAGCCCCAGCAGCGCTGGGATCAGAGGGATGAGGGCGCCCGCCCTGCGAGTTTCGGAAGAGTGGGAGGAAAAGGACATGGTCGTTCCTGCTCCTTGGCAGACTTATGCAGTGCAGACTAGGTCGGGGCGGGGAGTGCAAGGCTTATTTGTGCTTGTGTTTCCGGGTTTTATTCTTCTTTTTGTGTAGGCATTTACCATTTGGTCGCGCGTGGCTCCTCCGCAGAGTGAGCGTTGCCAATCCACGGGGTGCAACTGCGAGGCAGCAGGAGTGCCTGTGGCGGGCACATGGATACCCGCAAACGGAAGTGTTTGATGCCGGGTTGGAGCTGGGTTGGAGCTGGGTTGGAGCTGGGTCGGCGGCGGAGTCACCTCCGGCACCGACCGTCAGGATCGATAGCGACAACCACCTCCATGTCGGTTGCCTGGCGAGGCCGCGTGCGGGGGCGAGCTGTCACCAGGTTCACGCTGTTCTCGTTGTCAGTGGGCTCAGTCGACGAACAGGTCCGGGATGAGGCTGCCGCCCTCGGGGTCGAAGCGGTAGTGCTCGAACTCGGTCTGGCCCTGTTCGCGGAGAATCTCCTCGTCCACCAGCAGGCGCCCGGTGATGCAGCGGCCTTCGCTGGAGAGGATGGCGTGGGCGGCGTCGGCCATGATCGCCGGGGTGCGGGCACGCTTGAAGGCGTCGCGGCTGCCCAGTTCGAACTCGATGGCGGCGGTGGCGATCATGGTCTTCGGCCACAGCGAGTTGACGCTGATGCCGTAGCGCTTGAACTCCTCGCTCATGCCCAGGGTGAGCATGCTCATGCCGTACTTGGTGACGGTGTAGGGGCCGTGCTGGGCGAACCACTTGGCGTCCAGGTTCAGCGGCGGGGACAGGTTGAGGATGTGGCCGTTGCCGCTCTGCTTGAGGTAGGGCAGGGCGGCCTGGCTGCAGACCATCACCGCGCGGGTGTTGATCTGGTACATCAGGTCGAAGCGCTTGGGCTCCAGACGCTCGACGCCCACCAGCTTGATGGCGCCGGCGTTGTTGACCAGGGCATCGATGCCGCCGAAGTGCTCGGCGGCCTGGGCCAGGGCATCGCGTGCGGCGGCTTCGTCGCGCACGTCCAGTTGCAGGGGCAGGGCCCGGCCGCCGGCCGCTTCCACTTCCGCGGCGACGCTGTGGATGGTGCCTTCCAGCTTGGGATGGGGCTCGGCGCTCTTGGCAGCGATGACGATGTTGGCGCCATCGGCGGCGGCCCGCAGGGCGATCTCGCGGCCGATGCCACGGCTGGCACCGGTGATGAACAGGGTCTTGCCGGAAAGGGACATGGGGGTGCTCCTGTTGGTGTTGTCGGGTTCCTGGCTACTCAACGTAGCCGAGTGGCGCGGTTCGAGCGGTTGTTCAGTCGGCGGCTTCGACCTCCACCAGCACCTGGCGGCTCTTCACCTGGTCGCCGGCGCTGACCTGCACGCGGCGGACGGTGCCGTCCATCCCGGCCTTGAGGGGGTGCTCCATCTTCATGGCTTCCAGTACCACCAGCAGTTGGCCCTTGGTGACCGGGGTGCCTTCCTCCACCAGTACGTCGACGATGGCGCCGTCCATGGGGGCCTTGACGGTGCCGGAGGCGGCGCCGGCCTGGCCGCCGGCGGGTTCGTGGGTGACGTCCTGAAGTTCGATGCTGCCCTGGTGGCCCTTGAGCCAGAGGCGCTCGCCGTCGTGGTGGTAGGCGAGGCGGCGGCGGATGCCGTCCAGCTCCAGGGTGGCCCAGCGGCCGTCGCAGGCCAGCAGGCGCACGGCGACGGACTGCCCGGCAGCCTGGACCTGCACCTGCGGTTGCGCGCCGCTGGTGCGGACGTCCAGCAGGACTTCGTGTTTCTGCTCGCCCTGGCGCAGCACCAGGCGCCAGGGCGCGCTGCCGGCGCTGCGCCAGCCGGCGAGGCCGGCCTGGTGGGCGCGGGATTCGGCGGAGGCCTGGTAGAGCAGGGTGGCTGCGGCGGCCAGCTCCACGGCCGGCAGCGGCTGTGGGGCCAGGCTCGGGTCGGCGGCGAAGTGTTCACCGATGAAGGCGGTGGTGGCGTGGCCGGCGGCGAATTCGGGGTGGGCCAGCAGGTTGGCGAGGAACCGCTGGTTGCCCTTGACCCCCAGCAGCACACAGTCTTCCACGGCACGGATCAGCTTGCGCCGGGCTTCGTCACGGGTGGCGCCCCAGGCGATCACCTTGGCCAGCATGGGGTCGTAGAAGGGCGTCACCGGCTGGCCTTCCACCAGGCCGTGGTCGATGCGCACGCCGGTGCCGCTGGCAGGTTCCCAGCGCAGCACGTCGCCGGTCTGCGGCAGGAAGCCGGCGGCCGGGTCCTCGGCGTAGAGGCGGACTTCCATGGCATGGCCGTCAAGGCGGATGTCGTCCTGGGCCAGCGGCAGGGCTTCGCCGGCAGCGACGCGGATCTGCCAGGCCACCAGGTCGAGCCCTGTGACCAGTTCGGTGACCGGGTGCTCCACCTGCAGGCGGGTATTCATTTCCAGGAAGTAGAAGCGGCCTTCGGCGTCCAGCAGGAACTCTACGGTGCCGGCGCCCAGGTAGTTCACCGAGGCGGCAGCCTTGACGGCCGCTTCGCCCATGGCCTGGCGCAGCGTTGGCGTCATCACCGGGCAGGGGGCTTCTTCCACCACCTTCTGGTGGCGGCGCTGCACTGAGCAGTCGCGCTCGCCCAGGTAGAGGAGGTTGCCGTGGCGATCGCCGAACACCTGGATCTCCACGTGGCGCGGCTGGATCACCGCGCGTTCGAGGATCAGCTCGCCGCTGCCGAAGGCGTTCTGCGCTTCCGAGCGCGCGGTGCGGATCTGCGCAGCCAGCTCGCTCGCCTCGTGCACCAGGCGCATGCCGCGCCCGCCGCCGCCGGCACTGGCCTTGATCATCAGCGGGTAGCCGATGCGCTCGGCCTCGTGGGCGAGGGTGGCGTCGTCCTGATCGGCGCCTTCGTAGCCGGGGATGCAGGGCACGCCGGCTTCGAGCATGGCGATCTTGGACAGGCGCTTGCTGCCCATCAGGTGGATGGCCTCCACGGTGGGGCCGATGAAGGTGATGCCGGCGGCTTCGCTGGCCTGGGCGAAGGCGGCGTTCTCGGAGAGGAAGCCGTAGCCCGGGTGCACCGCATCCGCGCCGGTGCGCCGTGCGGCGTCGAGGATGGCCTCGACACACAGATAGGACTGGCCCACCGGTGCCGGGCCGATGCACACGGCTTCGTCGGCCAGTTGCACGTGGCGCGCGTCGCGGTCGGCCTCGCTGTACACGGCCACGGTGCGGTAGCCCAGGTCGTGGGCGGTGCGCATCACCCGACAGGCGATCTCGCCCCGGTTGGCGATCAGGATCTTGTGGAATGCGGGCATCTTCGTGCTCCTGCTGGGGGACCGGAGGGCATCCGGGGTCCGGGCTGTTTGCGTTCGGTGTTGCCGGTGGATCGGGTTGGGGTGATCCGCCTGTGGTGTTCGGTGTTGCGGTGGATGTGAAGAGCGACATCCACCCTACGGGTGCCTCGGTGTTGCGTGGGGATCGGGTTGGGTCGATCCGCCTGTTGTGTTCGGTGTTGCGGTGGATGTGAAGAGCGACATCCACCCTACGGGTGCCTCGGTGTTGCGTGGGTATCGGGTTGGGTCGATCCGCCTGTGGTGTTCGGTGTTGCGGTGGATGTGAAGAGCGACATCCACCCTACGGGTGCCTCGGTGTTGCGTGGGGATCGGGTTGGGTCGATCCGCCTGTTGTGTTCGGTGTTGCGGTGGATGTGAAGAGCGACATCCACCCTACGGGTGCTTCGGTGTTGCGTGGGGATCGGGCGTAGGGTGGATCGCGCTCTATCGATCCACCGCCTGGGTTCACTGGGCCCAGGTCGGTTTGCGTTTCTGCACGAAGGCCAGGGTCCCCTCGGTGCCTTCGGCGCCGGTGACGGCTTCGGCGAACCAGGCGGCGGCGTCGTCCAGCAGCGGGCCCAGCTCGCGTTCCTCGGTGGCCAGCAGCAGCGCCTTGGTACGGGCGTTGGCGCCGGGGGCGCAGCGGCGCACCTGGTCGAGGGTGTCGGCCAGGCGCTGGTCCAGGGCCGCTGCGTCGGCCTCGGCGCTGTGCACCAGGCCCAGGCGCAGGGCCTCGCGGCCGTCGAAGCGGGCGGCGGTGAGGGCCAGGCGGCGGGCCTGGGTGAGGCCGATGCGCTTGACCACGAAGGGCGCGATCTGTGCCGGGAGGATGCCGAGGCTGGTTTCCGGCAGGCCGAACTGGGCGCTTTCGGCGGCCAGGGCGATGTCGGACACGCAGGCCAGGCCGAAGCCGCCACCGAGCACCGCGCCTTCCAGCACGGCGATCACCACCTGCGGCTGGGCCTGGGCCTCTTCCAGCAGGCGGCCGAAGGCGCGGTTCAGGCGCTGGTAGGCCTCACCGCCGGTGGCGCGGGCGCTGGCCATGTCCTTGATGTCGCCGCCGGCGCAGAAGTGCCCGCCGGCCCCGCGCAGCACCAGGGCACGCACCTCGGGCGCCTGGCGCGCGGCGGCGAGCACCGCGCGCAGCTCTTCCACCATGGCCAGGCTCATGGCGTTGCGGCTCTCCGGGCGGTTGAGGGTGATGTGCAGCACGCCGTCAGCGGGCTCCAGCAGCAGGGTCTCGGTGTTCGGCAGTTCCATGGTCACCCCCGTCTCAGTCTTTCTTCTTGCCCGGCAGGATGCCCATCAGCTTGCAGATGATGCCGAGCATGATCTCGTCGGCACCGCCGCCGATGGACACCAGGCGGGTGTCGCGGTAGGCGCGGGAAATGTGGTTGTCCCACATGAAGCCCATGCCGCCCCAGTACTGCAGGCAGGCATCGGTGACTTCGCGGCCCAGGCGCCCGGCCTTGAGCTTGGCCATGGAGGCGAGACGGGTGACGTCCTTGCCCTTCACGTACATTTCGGTGGCCTGGTAGACCAGGGCGCGCAGGCATTCCACCTCGGTCATCAGCTCGGCCATGCGGAAGTGGATGACCTGGTTGTCGATCAGTGCGTTGCCGAAGGTCTTGCGTTCCTTGCAGTAGTCGATGGTGGCGTCGATGCAGTGCTCCAGGCCCTTGATCATGTTGGCCGCGCCGAACAGGCGCTCTTCCTGGAACTGCAGCATCTGCATCATGAAGCCGGCGCCTTCGTGGCCGATGCGGTTGCGCTGCGGCACGCGGACGTTGTCGAAGAACACCTGGGCGGTCTCGGAGCTGCGCATGCCGAGCTTGTCCAAGTGCGGGCTGAGGGTGATGCCGGGGGTGTTCATCGGCACCATGATCAGCGACTTGTTGACGTGGGGCTTGTCGTCGGAGGTGTTGGCCAGCAGGCAGATGAAGTCGGCGGACGGGGAGTTGGTGATCCACATCTTGCTGCCGTTGATCACGTAGTCGTCGCCGTCCTTGCGAGCGGTGGTCTTGAGCCCGGCGACGTCGGAGCCGGCACCCACCTCGGAGACGCCGATGCAGCCGACCATCTCGCCGGCGATGGCCGGGCGCAGGAACTCTTCGCGCAGCTCGTCGGAGCCGAAGCGCGCCAGGGCCGGGGTGCACATGTCGGTCTGCACGCCGATGGACATGGGGATGCCACCGCAATGGATGGTGCCGAACTCTTCGGCGGCGACGATGGAGTAGCTGTAGTCCAGGCCCATGCCGCCGAATTTCTCCGGCTTGGAGATGCCCAGCAGGCCCAGCTCGCCGGCCTTCCTGAAGATGTCGTGGATGGGGAAGCGGCCGTCCTTCTCCCACTGGTCGACGTGGGGGTTGATCTCCTTGTCGACGAAGTTGCGGACGGTACGGCGGAGTTCTTCGTGTTCCTGGGTGAAGATCATTGTTGTTGTTCTCCGTGAGTAAGCCGTTGGGGGTGCGCCAGGCGCACCGTGAGGGTTCTCAGAAGCGAGCCACGCCGAAGCGGTTGGTCTTCAGGGGCCGGGCCTCGGCCTCGGCGCAGATGTCCAGCAGGTAGCCCAGCAGCTTGCGGCTGTCGCGGGGGTCGATCAGGCCGTCGTCCCACAGGCTGGCGGTGCCGTAGAGCGCGGTGGACTGGCTGTCGAGCTTCTGCGCGGTCATCTGTTCCAGCATGTCGAGCATCTTCGGGTCGGCTTCCTTGCCTTCCTTGGCGTGTTTCTCCTCGGTGACGATGCGCAGCACCTTGCCGGCCTGGGCGCCGCCCATCACGGCGGTGCGGCTGTTGGGCCAGGCGAAGATGAAGCGCGGGTCCAGCCCGCGGCCGCACATGGCGTAGTTGCCGGCGCCGTAGGAGCCGCCCACTACCAGAGTGAGCTTGGGCACGCTGGCGTTGGCCACGGCCTGGATCATCTTCGAGCCGTGCTTGATCACCCCCAACTGCTCCGACTCGGTGCCCACCATGAAGCCGGTGGTGTTGTGCAGGAACAGCAGCGGGGTGTTGCTCTGCTCGCAGAGCTGGATGAACTGCGCGGCCTTGGCGGCGCCGCGCGGGGTGATCGGGCCGTTGTTGCCGATCAGCCCGCAGGGGCGGCCCTCGATGCGCAGGTGGCCGCAGACGGTCTGGCGGTCGAATTCGTTCTTGAAGTCGAGGAACTCGGAGCCGTCGGCGATGCGGGCGATGATCTCGCGCACGTCGTAGGGCTTCTTCGGGTCCGCCGGCACCACGCCCAGCAGCTCTTCGGTGCTGTACAGCGGCTCGCGCCAGGTGGGCTTCACCGGGGCCGGCAATTGGGCGTTCCAGGGCAGCATGGCGAGCACCTCGCGGGCGATGCGCAGGGCGTCGGCGTCGTTCTCGGCCAGGTATTCGGCGGTGCCGGCCACCTGGGCATGCATCTCGGCGCCACCGAGTTCTTCGTCGGTGGCCACTTCGCCGGTGGCGGCCTTGAGCAGGGGCGGGCCGGCGAGGAACATCTTGGCCTTGCCACGCACCACGATGACGTAGTCCGACAGGCCCGGCTGGTAGGCCCCGCCGGCGGTGCTGGAGCCGTGCACCACGGTGACCTGGGGAATGCCCATGGCGGAGATGCGCGCCTGGTTGGCGAAGCCGCGCGCGCCTTCGACGAAGATCTCCGCCGCGTAGTTGAGGTTGGCGCCGCCGCTTTCGGTGAGGGCCACCATGGGCAGCTTGTTCTCCACGGCGATCTGCTGCAGGCGCAGGGTCTTCTTCAGGCCGGTGGGGGAGATGGTGCCGCCCTTGATGGCGCTGTTGCTGGCGCTGATCAGGCAGCGCACCCCGGCGATGTAGCCGATGCCGGCGATGATGCCGCCTCCGGCCTGGGTGCCGTCCTTGTCGTCGTGCAGCTTGTAGCCGGCCAGGGAGCACAGCTCCAGGAAGGGGCTGCCCGGGTCCAGCAGCAGGTTGAGGCGCTCGCGGGGCAGCAACTGGCCGCGCTTCTCGAACTTGGGCTTGGCGTCCTGTGCCTTGTCCAGCACCTTCTGTTCCACCTCGCGGAAGCTCGCCACTGCGGCCAGCATGGCCTCGCGGTTGCGGGCGAAGTCGTCGCCGTGGACGTCGAGTTCGGATTGGATCACGGCCATGGCTTACTCCTCGTCCTTGAACACGGCGGGCAGGTAGGCCCGGTGGAAGCCGTTGTAGGACTCGCTGGCGCGGGCCTTGCCCAGGGTCCAGGCGCGGGTGCCCTGGCTGGCGGCGCCGTCGATGCGGATGGTGTTGCCGCTGATGAAGTTGGCGCCGGGGGAGAGCAGGAAGACGATGGCAGCCGCCACCTCGGATTCGGTGCCGATGCGCTGCAGCGGGACGTGGTCCTTGAGGGAGCGGATCATCGCCTTCATCGACTCGGGGTAGGTGTCCATGCCGCTGGAGGCGATCCAGCCCGGTGCCACGGCGTTTACCCGCACTCCGGCGTGGCCCCACTCGTAGGCGGCGGTTTTGGTGAAGTTCTCCATGCCGGCGCGGGCGGCGCCGGAGTGGCCCATGCCGGGCATGCCGCCCCACATGTCGGCGAGCATGTTGACGATGCTGCCGCCGGTCTTGCTCATGCTCTGCAGGAAGACCTCCCTGGCCACCAGGAAGCCGCCCACCAGATTGGTGCGCACCACGGTCTCGAAGCCCTTCTGGTTGATGCCGATGAGCGGCGCGGGGAACTGGCCGCCGGCGTTGTTGACCAGGTGATGGATGGGGCCGCGCTCGGCCACCACGGCCTTGACCATGGCCTTGACCGCTTCTTCGTCGCGGATGTCGCAGGCCTGCCAACTGGCGCTGCCGCCGTCTTCGATGATCTCGCCGGCGGTGGCTTCGAGCTTTTCCGCCTTGCGCCCCACCAGCACCACATGGGCGCCCAGGTGGGCCAGCTCGTGGGCCACGCAGCGGCCGATGCCGCTGCCACCGCCGGTGACCAGAATGGTCTGGCCGGCGAACAGGCCGGGCCGGAATACGGAGTCGTAGCTCATTGTTGTTGTCGTCCTCGTCGCGCTACAGGGTCTCGGCCAGTGCGCGCGGCACCGGTACGGGGAATTCAAGCAGTTGCTGGGCGAAGGCCTTGCCCTGCGGGTCGATGCGCAGGCTGGCGACGCCGCCGCCGCCCAGGGCGTTCTCCAGCAGGAAGTTCAGGCTGTGGGTGCCGGGCAGGTACCAGCGCTGCACGCGGCCGGTCTGCGGGTCGAGCACGTGGGCCATCCAGTCCACCACGGCCTCGGGCGTCAGCGCCTCGGCGATCCACGGCAGGAACTCGGGCCGGCGCGCCATGACGCCGATGTTGCTGTGGTTGCCCTTGTCGCCGGAGCGGGCCACGGCGAGCCTGATCAGCGGCACGCTGGCGTCGGCCTCGCCGACCGGGCGTGGCGGGTGCAGGTCTTCGGCCAGGGCCGTCGGGCCGGCGCTGCCGGCTTCGGGCAGGGCCACCGGGTGGCGCTCGCCGTCCAGGTCCATCTCCAGGCTGCAAGCGCTCTTGTCCACCAGGAAGGAGAACAGGCGGATCACCGGGTACACCGTGGGGCGGCCGCCGACGATGCCGGTCAGACCGGGGGCCATGCCGGTGGCGGCCTGGGCGATCTCGCGGGAGAAGAGGATCAGCGCCTCCTTCTTGCTGTGGCGCACGGCGAGCTTGATCACCACTTCGCGGCTGTCCTGCCGTTGGGCATGAGGCCCGTAAGTGGCTTCGCTGCCCAGCAGTTCGATGTTCACCTCGCGGTAGGGGCCCCAGCCCCGTGCGGCGAAGATTTCCTCGGTCTTGGCGATGATGGCGCGGCTCACCCGCTCGGCCTTCTTCACCGCGTCGAGGCCGGCGATCAGGCAACTGGCGGTGCAGCGGAAGCCGTCGGGGTAGGTGGCGCTGACCTTGTAGCGGTCGGTGGGCGCCAGGCCCCGGGCGCCGGAAACGCGCACACGGTCGGTGCCGGCGGCCTCCAGGCGCACCTGGGTGAAGTCGCAGATCACGTCGGGCAGCAGGTAGGCGCGCGGGTCGCCGATCTCGTAGAGCATCTGCTCGCCGACGGTGAAGGGCGTCACCAGGCCGCCGGAACCGTCCGGCTTGGTCACGCAGAACTGGCCGTCGGCCTCCACTTCGACGATGGGGAAGCCGATGTGCTCGTAGTCCGGCACCTTTTCCCAGTCGGTGAAGTTGCCGCCGGTGCACTGGGCGCCGCATTCGATGATGTGGCCGGCGAGGGCGGCCTGGGCCAGGCGGTCGTGGTCGTCCCAGCGCCATTTGAATTCGTGGACCAGGGCGGCGCTGACCACGGCGCTGTCCACCACCCGGCCGGTGATGACGATATCGGCACCGGCCTCCAGCGCAGCGACGATGCCGGGGGCGCCCAGGTAGGCATTGACCGAGACGCACATGGGCGGCAGCGGGGCGTCGGTGAACATCTCGCGGACGCCGGCCTTGGCCAGCTCGCCCAGGCGCGGCTGCAGGTTGTCGCCATGCAGCACGGCGATCTTCAGCGCCACGCCGGCCTTCTCGCAGGCGGCGGAGAGGGCGGCAGCACAGGCCACCGGGTTGACCCCGCCGGCATTGCTGATCACGCGGATGCGCTTGTCGGCGATCTGCGGCAGCAACGGTGCCAGCACCTCGACGAAGTCGGTGGCATAGCCTTCGTCCGGCTTCTTCATGCGTGCCCCGGCGAGGATCGACATGGTGATCTCCGCCAGGTAGTCGAACACCAGGTAGTCCAGCTTCGCGCCGTTCACCAACTGGGCGGCGGCGGTGGAGGTGTCGCCCCAGAATGCGGAGGCGCAACCGATGCGTACGGCTCTGGTCATTGTTATGGCCCGTATCACTCGAGAAGGTGGGGCGACATTACCAAGCAAGCGCTTGGTTGAAAAGTGGAGTGCGGCAGTTTTTTGCCCAAGCGCTTGCTTGGGTGTCGGGCGGGGAATAGATTTCGCGAATCAAGACAGAGACTTGCGCTCCATTCTTAAGTTGGATGGGCAAGCGCCGTGCGAACGAGGTAGTGACGAGCGATGAGCCTGGACAACCCAAAAGCCCAAGACGTGATGCGTGAACTGGTGGAAAGCGGGCAGATCACCGACCCGGAAAGCCCCCGCGGCAAATTGCTGCAGACCGCCGCCCACCTGTTCCGCAGCAAGGGCTACGAGCGCACCACCGTGCGCGACCTGGCCAGTGCCGTGGGCATCCAATCGGGCAGCATCTTTCACCACTTCAAGAGCAAGGACGAGATCCTCCGCTCGGTGATGGAGGAGACCATCCTCTACAACACCGCATTGATGAAGGCCGCCCTGGCCGAGGCCGACAGCCTGCGCGAGCAGGTGCTGGCGCTGATCCGCTGCGAGTTGCAGTCGATCATGGGCGGCACCGGCGAGGCCATGGCCGTGCTGGTGTACGAGTGGCGCTCGCTCTCGGAGGAGGGGCAGCGCTACATCCTCGAACTGCGCGATGCCTATGAACTGCTCTGGCTGGATGTGCTGGGCGAGGCCCGTGCCCAGGGCTACGTCCAGGGTGACCCGTTCATCCTGCGGCGCTTCCTCACCGGCGCGCTGTCCTGGACCACCACCTGGTTCCGCCCCGAGGGCCCCATGAGCCTCGACCAGCTCTGCGAAGAGGCTCTGGCGCTGGTGCTCAAGGACGGCTGAGCGAGCATGGACTAGTCTTCCCCGGGAGCCGTCCCACCTCTCTCTCCGGGGCCAAGATGTCGGGTGTCTGGTCTATCACCTCACGGTTTTTGCTGCTGTCAGTCTGTCTGCTGACCGGCAGCGCATGGGCCGCGCTGCCCCGTGAAATTCGCGTCGGCGCCTACAACTTCCCGCCCTACATGGTGCACCCCGAGCAGGACGCCGGCAGCGGCCTGACGGTGGAGCTGGTGGCGCTGTTCAACCGGGTGCAGAAGCGCTTCCACTTCAGCATCGTGCCCACCTCTTCGGCGCGCCGGTATCGCGATCTGCAGACCGGTCGCTACGACCTCATCCTCTTCGAGGACCCTGACTGGGGCTGGGAGGGCGAACGCTACAGCCTGGTCGACATGGGCATCGACGACGCCGAGGTCTACGTGGCCCGCGCCGAACCCGGGCGCGACGAAGCCTACTTCGACACCCTCAAGGGCAAGCGCCTGGTGCTCTATGCCGGCTACCACTACGGCTTCGCCGGCTACGACGCAGACCCGGTCATGCTGCAGCAACGCTTTCAGGCTACGCTCACCTATTCCCACGACAGCAATCTGCTCATGCTTGTGCATGGTCGTGCCGATATAGCCGTGGTCACGCGGTCCTACCTCGAACAACGGCTCCAGCGGGACCCCGAACTGCGCGGCAAACTGCTTGTTTCCCGCCGGTTCGATCAGGAATACCATCTCAACGCCATGCTCAGGCCCAACGCCCCCATCGAGCCCCAGGAGTTCGAACGGCTGTTGCGGCGGCTGCAGGCGGATGAGTCTTACCAACGGCTGCTGGAGCGATACCAGTTGCCGTTCAAGAAGAACGACCGAGATTAAGAACGGCGCATACGGGGACAACATGGTTTTTGCACGTGTTTGGCGGAAGGACGGCCGACAACGGGTTGGGGGATGCAAGGAACTGTTGGCCGCACTGGCTCTGTTCGCTTCGCTGGAACCGGCGCTTGGCGCCGAGGTGGTCAAGGTGGGCGGCGCCCACTTCCCGCCCTATGTGATCAAACCGGAATCGGAAGCGGCCACCGGCCTGCTGCCCGAACTGCTGGAAGCCCTCAACCAGGCCCAGACGGACTACCGCTTCGTCATGCTGCCCACGGCCATTCCGCGGCGCTTCCGCGACTTCCAGAGCGGGCGCATCGACATGGCGGTGTTCGAGAACCCCGGCTGGGGCTGGCAGGACTTCGAGGCCGCGCGCATCGACATGGGCCTGGAGGACGCCGAGATCTTCGTCGCCCACAAGCGCGACAGTCGGGGCCAGGACTACTTCCGTAGCCTGGACGGCAAGCGCCTGGCCCTCTACAGCGGCTACCACTACGGCTTTGCCGGTTTCAATGCGGACCCGGAGTACCTCATGCGCGAGTTCAACGCGATGCTGACCTACTCCCACGACAGCAACCTGCTGATGGTGCTGCGTGACCGCGCCGACATCGCCCTGGTGACGCGCTCGTACCTGGGCATGTACCTGGAGCGCAACCCGGACGTAGCCGGGCAGTTCCTCGCTTCCGACCGGGTCGACCAGTACTACCGCCACTACGCCCTGTTGCGACCGGGCGCGCCCATCAGTCCGACGCGCTTCGCCCACCTGCTGGAGGACCTGCGGGCCGATGGCAGCCTGGAGCGCATCTTCGGCCGCTACCGCATCCGCGTCAGCCCAGCTTCAGTGGATAACTCAGCAGCAGGACGTGGCAGAGATTGACCCCCAGGTGCAGGGCCACCGCCGGCCCCAGCCGACCCGAGAAGTGAAACGCCAGGCTGTAGCCCAGACCCGCCACCGTCGCCAGCACGGCGAACAGCGTGCTGAAGGGCAGGTGCACCGCACCGAACAGCAGCGTCGCCAGCAGCAGCCCCGCCCAGGGGCCCAGGCGCGCTGCCAGGCTGCGCTGCAGCAGCGCGCGGAACACCAGTTCCTCCGCCAGCACCGTCACCAGCAGGTTCACCGCCAGCCATAGTGCCAGGTGTTCCGGCCACTTCGGCACCCAGCCCACCAGCCCCAGGGCCAGCGCCAGCACCGGCACGGCCACCAGCGTCGCCAGCATCACCGCCAGGGTCGCTCCACGGCGTGGCGCCGGCACCGGGTCCGGGCGGCCCAGCCACCAGGCCAGCAGGCTCATGCCCACCAGCGCCTTGTCCCAGTTCACCCGCAGGGCGTAGGGCGGCGCGTCCGGGCTCCAGGGCGTCGGTTCGGTCAGCGAGAGGTAGGCGAAGCCCGGCACCAGGTGCGCGGCCAGAGCCACGCTGGCCAGCAGCGTCACCGGCAGCCACAGCCAGTTGGGCAGGCGGTTCGCCGCCAGCACCCAGCCGGCATAGGCCACGCCGAGGGTCAGGCCGAGCGGGCTGATGTGGCCGGTGGCATGGCCCAGGGCCAGGGTGAGCAGGGGAAGCAGGATTTGTAGATGGATAGGCATGGCACCTCCTGAGGAATCAGGTGGCGCACTTTAAGGCCATCTCGCCATCAGGTGTTGGCGGATGTGCGGGAAACCGGCTCGGGGCCGGCTTCCTTGAACGCTCTCAGCGGTCTTCCGCGTCCTTGGCGTCCGCTTCCGCGTTGCGCTGGCGGATACGCGCCAATTGCTCCTCGGTCAGCGGAACCTTCTTCGCGGTGTCACGCAGCATCATCAGGCCGCCGACGATGGAGCCAAGGGCCAGCGCCAGGATCAGCCAGGCATACCAGGGCATGTCGATCTCCTTTGTGGATGGGGCATGTGGGGTTGGATGCTACGGCGTCATACGAAAAGTGTCTGCGCTCGGTGATGCTGCGTTGAAAACGCCCTCAGAATGCTCATTTACAGCACGTAAACTGCGCTTCTTCGGGCGTTTTCGCCTTGCCTGACCTTCGCTCGACGACTTTTCGTATAGAGCCTACGGCGCGCATGCCGTTCCGTCACTCGTTGCATCAGGCCTGCTCCCGCAGCCACGCCAGCAGCGCGGCCGGCAGGCTGCCGGGGGGCGGCGGGGCCTCGCTCAGCAGGCAGTAGCGCGAGCCATCGGCCACGAACCCCAGCGGCGCCACCAGCGCGCCGCTCGCCAGGTCGTCGCGCACCAGGTGCCACGGGCCGATGGCCACCCCCAGCCCGGCCACCGCCGCCTGCAGGCTGAAGTAGAAGTGCTCGAACACCTGCCCGCCCGGCAGGCCCGGAGCGCGACCGGCCGCCGCGCCCCAGTCCGTCCAGGCTGCTGGCCGGGTGCGGGTGTGCAGCCGGGGCGCATCCGGGCGCAGGTCGTCGGTCTCGAACCACTGGGCGGCCCGCTCCGGGCGGCACACCGGCCCCACCTGCTCCTCGAACAACGGCTCCACGTGCCAGTGCGGCGGGTGCGGGAAATCCTCGCGGCGGATCGCCAGGTCGATGCCGGCCTGGAAGGAGAAGGCCCCGCCGCCGGCCACCAGGTGGATCACCCAGTCCGGGTGGCGCGCCTGGAAGTCCGGCCAGCGCGGGATCAGCCAGCGCATCAGCAGGGTCGGCTCGCACGAGATCACCCATTGCCGCTCCCGGCGTGCCTTGGCTCGCAAGCCCTGGGCAGCCTGTTGCATCAGCGCCAGCCCGTCGTGCACCGCGCGGGCCAGGGTGCGGCCGTCCTCGGTGAGGAAGACGCGGCGGTTGCGCCGTTCGAACAGCGCCACGCCGAGATCGTCTTCCAGCAGCCGAACCGCCCGGCTCACCGCGCCATGGGTCAGGTGCAGCGCTTCCGCTGCGCGGGTGAAGTTCTCCAGACGGGCTGCGGCCTCGAAGCAGCGCAGCGCCATCAGCGAGGGCAGTCGGGCATCGCTGGATGGTGAGCCAGGCTCACCGGAATGGTCAGAAAGCATCGTTGGTCAGGCCCCTGGCTGGCTTCCTATGATTGGCACCTCTATCGAACCGCCAGAGGATACGCCATGGCTGAACTGTTAGCTGTCATCACCATCACCCTGCTTGCGGTCATCAGCCCCGGGCCGGACTTCGCCCTCGTCTCACGCAACAGCCTGCTGCGCTCCCGCCGCGCCGGCGCCCTGACGGCCCTGGGCATCGGGCTGGGGGTGCTGGTGCATGTCAGCTACACCCTGGTGGGTGTCGGCGTGCTCATCCAGCAGTCGCTCTGGCTGTTCGACGCCATCCGCCTGGCCGGTGCCGCCTACCTGATCCTGCTGGGGGTGAAGATGCTGCGCAGCCAGCCCGCCGGCACCCAGGCCGAGGCGCCCGAAGCACCGCTGAGCGACGCGGCGGCCCTGCGCATGGGCTTCTTCACCAACGTGCTCAACCCCAAGACCACGGTCTTCATCGTCAGCCTGTTCCTGCAGGTGGTGCGCCCGGACACGCCCCTGGCGGTGCAGGTGGGCTATGGCGCCTTCATTGCCAGCGCCCATGTCGCCTGGTTCGGCCTGGTGGCGCTGTGCTTCTCTTCCGGCGCCGTGCGCCAGCGCTTGCTGGCGGTGCGGCACTGGGTGGACCGCAGTTTCGGCGCGTTGCTGGTGGGCTTCGGTTGCTGGTTGGCGTTGTTTCGCCGGGGGTGAAGGTCGCCGCCAGTCCACAGCCAGCCACGGGGCTTCGTCACCCGCAGAACCCTTTGCAGAGGTGTGCGCCCGAGGCGCTTTCATCAGTCCGGGAAGGTGCGTTTGAGGCTGCTTGGTCCTGCACGGCGCCTTCCAGAGACGCCCCCGCCGCAAAGGTGGGCCTGTGCTGTCTTGCCTGCCCGGTGAGGGCTGGGATAGGTTGCGAGCCTGTCCACAACGGGGCAACGCCATGCGCAAGCCTTCAAGACACATGCACGACATGCCGCACGCACCGGCACGGTTACCGCTCGGCCTGCGTCTGTTGCTGCTGTGCCTGCTCGTTGGCCTGGCCTGGGGCATCGTGCAGAAGCCTGCCCTGCTGTGGGTTGTGGCTGGCACGGCTGTGCTGGTGAAGTACTTGAGCTGGCGAGAGCAGCGACGTTTGGCGAGGCTGGCCGCGCAACGCCAGGGGCAGTCCATATGCCAGTTCGCTCGCGCCTTTCCTCGGTGGCAGGTGGACACCTGGGTGATCCGCGCCGTGTACGAATCGCTGCACGGCTATCTCGGCGGAGGTTTGCCGATCCGTGCCGATGATCGCTTCAAGGAGGATCTGCGCCTGGACGACGAGGACCTGGAGTTCGAACTGCTGGAGGAGATGGCCCGGCTCAGTGGCCGGTCTCTGGCGGGCATCGAGGACAACTCCTTCTATGGCCGGGTCCTGCGCGTGCGTGACCTGGTGCTGCTGCTCGATCATCAGCCGCGCAGCCTTTCTCCCTGAGTGCCTGATCAGGCGCTCCGCAGCCTAGCCGAACGGCCACCGGCGCATACCGCACACGCGCACAGTTTCGACAGTCGGGAGCGGGGCGTACCCGCTCCCGGTTCGGCTACCAATCGCCGAAGGGCATGTGCTTCCAGCTCGGCTCGTTGCCCAGCGCCGGCTCCTCGCGGCTGCAGAGGAACACCGGCAGGTCGCGTCGGGCGATCCAGATGTCCCCTTGCCACTTCACCACGCCGATCCGCTGGTTGGCCCAGCTCATGTACGCCCGGCGGGGCGCCGCGTTGGCGTCGCGGTAGTGGTCATGCAGCGTCGGCACCACCTCCTCGCTGAGCCAGCGGCTCAGGCAGCGGTGCTCCGGGTGCTGGTAGCGGTACAGCAGGCGATAGACGCCGGCCTCGCTGAGGGCAATGACTTCCTCGCTGCCACCGCTGGCGTGCCGCAACCGGACGGCGCGGCGCTGGTGCGGGTCCACCAGGCGGGGCAGGCGACCGGGCTTCAGCGCGCCGATCATCCGCGCGAAGTCCATGGCCACGAACCAGGGCTGGTTGTCGACCATGGCGGCACGGAGCTGGTGGTTGTGGCGTTGGAAAACGATGGGTCTATGTGCGTCGTGCATGGTGTTGCTCCTGTAAGTGATTTCAGGATCGCCACCCACGCTGTCAATCGAAGGGTGGCAAACCGCGCGGGGTTGACAGACCGGTTACAGGACCCGGCAGACCCGAGGGTCTCCCCGCGCGATCTGCCATGACGCAGTGCAGTCAGAAAACTGCATACGAACACGTGCCTGCAAAAAACGTCCGCCGTTTTTCGCATGCACCTGAAGCGCAATCGCGCCTGTAAGTTCGGGCTGTCAAACCCGGCCGCGGGATTGACCGCGACGCCGGGAGGATAGGGAGGTGGGGGAGGGAGGGCAAGGGGCATGGCCAGCGCCCCGGGCTGGGATGCCGTGCGATGGGGTGGTGGCGGATCGCATAGGGTTGGCGAGCCGGCTAGTAGGGGCCGGCAGACCCGAAGGTCTCCCCATGCGACCCGCCGTGACGAGATGGCTGTATCGCCGGACGTTGAAGGGGGCAGGAGGGCAGACCGCGCGAGGTGACAGACCGGGCTCGGGCCGGCAGGCCGCTAGGCCTCCTCGCGCGGTCTGCCGACACGGAGTCTGCCTCGTAGTCGGCAGTGGTGCGTGTCCTGAGTGGCCTGGCGAGTGGTGGGATCTGTCGTATTCGGTCCGGGTATCCGTTCCATTTGCCAGGCCGAGCGGGACCTTTGAAACTATGCCGCCATCGGCCTAGGCACGATGGAACGTCTGTTTGATGCGCAGGGAGCCTTATGTGGGGGGATCGAGGTGATCCACGTTGAAGAGTCCGGGAAGTAAGGCACAGGTTTTTCCTGTGCTCTTACAGGGGTAACACTCACTTTTTCCGCTCTGGGCAATTCAACTGGTCGGCATCTATATCGATCGTATACAGCTCACCGTCTTTGGCCATGTACAAATGCTGCATCCGAATACCGTACTTGCTCATCGCGGCCAATAGCTGCGTTTCCCTGCAGGCCAGTCTTTCCAGTCCGCGACGCGAGCTTGCCTCCCATTTCGCCCTTTCCTCATCGGGCAAGTCTTCTGTCGTCATATTGACCTTGTAGCGGTAATAGATCGTGTCGGGGTACGAGAGGTTGACGTGTTCGAGTGTGGTCAATCCGTCGACTCTCTTCGGAAGGGTGGCGCTCAACTGGGAAATTCGTTGGCTCAACAGTGACAGTTGCGCCTCTTTTTCCCGCTCGGAAGTTATTGAGAAATAGCGTCCCAGCAAAACGAGCACGACCGTTGCCGCGATACTCAAATAGAAGTTACGGGGATTGCGCTTCTTCGGCGCCAGTTTCATCAACATCTGATTCACTCGTCCTGAGTACGAAAACTTGATCTGGAATTAAAGGGTTGAAGTTAATGCACCGTTGCATGGGGCTCGGAAACAGGACCATGTGCTTTCCGTTTGCCTCGTGCAGGGAGGGCTTTATGGGCCAGTTGTTTGGCGGCTGTGCTCCAGGTCGGCAGAGGGTAAGCGTCCGGCCAACCCGCCTTGCGCCAGGAGACCGATCTAGGAAGTTGTCGACGCAAGACTGGGTTTTCCTCGCCAAACAAGCGCCGGTATTGCGCGGATGTAGATCAGCTCACCTACCAACTCGACCAACGTCTGTGTGATTACCGCTGCGGCAGCAAGCCCTCGAATATCTTCAGGCAATGCTAAAGCCAGAGGCAGAACAACCAGGGAGTTTCGAGTTGATGAGCTAAAGGTTACTGCTCGTGCTGTCGTGGGTGGCAGTTTGGCAACTCCGGATGCCAGCGCCCCCATTAGTGGTGCCAGTACCAGAAAGCCAATGTACACAGGGATAACTGGAGCAAGCAGATTGATGTCGCGCACCACCGAAGATATCTGAGATCCAACCACCACGATCAGAACCGCAGCCATTGCTGGAACGGGTAGCCATGCCCACACAGCGTTCCACCCGGCGACAATGTTCGACCGTTTGGCCACAGCAGCTGTAGCTACCGCCAAAAAAAGCGGCGCGACGATTAGGAGAAGAAACGCTTCAACGAATGGGCCGATGGAGATTACGACTTCGGACTGCCCACCCAGCATGAAGGCCAGGTAAACAGGCAGCAAAACAAGCTGAAGCAACAGTAGAACCGGGGTTGCCGAAAGAATCGCGCGCGAGTCGCCCTTGCCAATGTGAGTGAAGACCACCACGTAGTCGATACAGGGTGTCAGCAATACCAATAGAGCGCCAACGAGTATGGCCGGGTGGTCTACAAGGCCTCTAGTGATGCCCCAAACCAATAGCGGAATCAATACGAAATTAGCGATGAGAAGCGCCGACATGAAGCGCTTGTTGCTCAGCCCTTCACGCAAATCCAAGAAGGGTATTTGCAGAAACATTGCATACATCAGCACGGCGATTGTGGGGGTTACCAGCACATCCAGCCCTTGTGCTGCTGAGGGTGATATCAATCCGCCGATTGCTGCTGCTATGACCGCTACGAAATAGATCGGTATTTGGTTCTGCTCAAGCGTATCCCTATTCATGACTCCCCCCTCCAGCACGAAAAGGGCGTCAGACTAGCAAACCTGCCTGGATAAAGGGGCCCAGCTATGCGGCAGCAGTTGACCGATCTCACTTGCCCGCTGCGTCGGCAGTCGTGTCAGCACATCCTTGAGATAGGCATACGGATCATGTCCGTTCATGCGGGCCGATTGGATCAGGCTCATGATCGCCGCCGCGCGCTTACCGCTGCGTAGCGAGCCGGCAAACAACCAGTTCGAGCGTCCAAGGGCCCATGGTCGAATCTGGTTCTCGACCGGGTTATTGTCGATGGGCACAGCACCATCCTCGACATAGCGAGTCAGTGCCAGCCAGCGCTTGAGACTGTAATCCAAGGCTTTCGCCGTTGATGATCCGTTTGGCACCAGATCACGCTGGGCCAGCATCCAGGTATGCAGTGTTTCTCGGCGTGGATTACGCGCTGGGCCAGCACGGTTTCGCGCAGGGCATCGACCAGCGGCTGGAGTTGCACATCGGTTTGCCCGACCCACTGCGCCAGTGTCGAGCGAGCGATGGGCAGGCTGGCACGGCCAAAGATTTGGTTCTTCGCGGAATCAGGGGAAAGAGCAAGTTGACAGTCAGGGAGATAGGTAGATTGGCAGTCACCAAACGAACCAATCCCTACCCCC